>NZ_JAALBT010000010.1:0-160573 GCF_011077905.1 Providencia sp. M-27
CAGAGGAACTCAACTACGGGGTCGATCTATCAACCATCTGATAATGGTATCAGGTTGGTGGGGTAAAGGTGCCCCATCAACCATTAAATCCGTATACCCTTAAAAAATTATCATTATAAAGATGTGGCGGTTGTCGTAGAAAATTCCCAACGTGAATTGTTGGACGCATTACCCGGCAACCCAATTATTATTCGGGAAGGTAATCTTGTTTTAGCCTTTTATGAAGGCCAATAGCGATAGTAGGTTGGGATGTTGTTTGATAATAGCCGCCATTCCATTTAGGTTTGGCGGCTATTTACATTTAGCGCGTAGGCTTATTTAAGGTGTTCGAGTTTGAGGTGGAATGGGGTTTTCCCAGACCCGCGGGGAGACCATGATAAATTAATAGCATCGCCATGCTATTGCTCATCGCATTCACTTCCACTTCGTCGATTGTACGGTTGTTACGTTGATGACGGCTAGTTAACGTATTTCTCATTGGGACGTCTCCTCAGTTTCTTTGATTAGGCGATTCGCTTCGGCAAGCTCATAGCGCCTTGGTGTTAGCGCGGTTGCACTGTGATTACGGGCGAGTAAGGTATAAATGGTCGGTAAAACAAACAGGGTAAATAGTGTGCCAACTAACATTCCGGTGACTATTACTAAGCCTAAACCAAAGCGGCTATTCGCTCCCGCTCCAGTGGCGAAGAGTAGTGGAACTAAACCTATCACCATTGCTGCGGTTGTCATTAATATTGGGCGTAAACGAATTTGTGCCGCTTTGAGAATGGCATGTCGCCTGTCTAATCCTTCATTGGTTTGTAATTCATTGGCAAATTCAACCATCAATATCCCATGTTTACTGATTAAGCCAATCAATGTGACTAAGCCGATTTGGGTGTAAATATTCAATGTCGCATAGCCAAGTGCCAATGGAATTAACGCACCACAAATTGAAAGTGGAACAGTAATCAAGATAATCAATGGGTCGACTAAACTTTCATACTGTGCGGCTAAGACTAAGTAAATAATGATGAGCGCCGCCATAAAGGCAAAGGCGAGGGTGTTTCCTTCTTGTTTATATTGGCGCGAATCGGATTGCCAGTCATGGCTAAAACCGGCGGGTAGCTCATTGGCTATCTCGTCTAAGTAGGCAACAGCTTGGCCTAACGTGACGCCAGGAGCTGGTATTGCTTGGAAAATTGCAGCATTTTGCTGATTAAATTGTGTGAGTTTATTTGGCTCCACTTGGGTGTTGATATCGACCACGGTTGAGAGTGGGATCATCGTTCCCGCTTCCGATTTTACATAATGGCGAGAAAGGGCTTCCGGTGTCAGGCGTTGGCTACGGATACTTTGCGGGATCACATCATAGGAACGGCCATCCATCCCAAAGCGGTTAATATAGTTTTCTCCCACTAATAAGGTCAGCGATTCACCGACATCTTGCATACGAATGCCTAAGCTATTCGCTTTTGAACGGTTGATGCGGATTTCTACTACTGGGTTGTTGTAGTCAAGATCACTATCTACCACCATAAACAGGCCACTTTCACGTGCTTGTTGCTTGATCTCTTCCATGGTTTTGTAGAGTACGGAATAGTCCTGCGGGCTTCTGAGAACCATTTGGATTGGTAAGCCACCGGTTGAACCGGGTAATGCGGGCAATTGGAAAACGAAAATGCTGTTCCCTTCGACATCACCAACACGCCCTTGTAAGTCGCCTTGGATCTCAGACGCGACGCGGTCGCGTTGCTCCCATGATGTCAAGTTAGTTCCCCCAAAGCTGGCGGAAGGGCCATCGGTTCCGTTAATAATCCAAGTACTCTCCGTTTCCGGTAACTCCATGAAAACATCATGTAATTTACGTGAAAAACGTTCTACGTACTCGAGGTTAGCGTGCTGAGGCGATTTGATAGCGGTTAATACGCTAGATTGGTCTTCTACAGGGGCTAATTCACGAGGAGCAGATTGATAAAGCAGTGGTAAACTAATGAATACACCAATGGCAATAACACCTGTTAACCAACGGTTTTTCAAAGAGAAATTCAATACAATGGTATAGTAGTGGGCTAAGGTAGAAAAGAAAGTTTCTGCCATACGCGCCATACGTCCTTCATTCTGTTTTGAGTTCAACATGAAGGAACTCATAACAGGGGAGAGGGTTAACGCTACAATACCGGAAACAATCACCGCACCAGCCAACGTGAGCGCAAATTCTTTAAATAAAGCACCCGTTAACCCAGACATTAGCCCTATTGGGGCATATACCGCTGCCAAGGTGATCGTCATAGCGATAACGGGACCTGCCACTTCACGAGCGCCAATTAAAGCCGCTAAAACCGGTGATTTCCCTTCTTCAATATGGCGATGGACGTTTTCAACCACCACGATAGCATCATCGACGACGAGACCAATCGCTAATACCATGGCGAGTAACGTGAGTAAGTTAATACTAAACCCAAATGCCATCATCAAGGCTGCGGCACCTAACATTGATAGGGGAATAGCTAAAATTGGGATGATCACGCTGCGAATTGACCCTAAACACAGGTAAATAACGGCAATAACAATCAGTAACGCTTCAACTAAGGTGTTAATAACTTGGTCAATAGACGCTTTAATAAAGCGCGAAGTTTCAAATGCCATTTCGACTTTAACACCGGGAGGTAATGTTTTGGTGATGTCTGGCATTAATTGATTCATGCCGTCAACGATTACCAGTGGGTTACCGGTTGGTGTGGCAAATAAACCAAGGTAAATTGCGGGTTCACCATTCATTAAACCGCTGGTTTCTGTAGAAGCGGCTCCTAATTCAATGGTTCCCACATCTTTTAAACGTACTAACCCGTTACCGTCATTGCGGATCACTAAATCACGAAACTCATCGACATTAGTGAGGTCGGTATTGACATAAACATTAGAAATTACGAACTCGCCTTTGACTTTACCGGGAGCCGCTTGGTAGTTGTTTTGGCGAACCGCTTGCGCAACATCTGCCGCAGTTAGCCCCCGGCCGGCTAATTTATCAGCATCCAGCCATAAACGCATTGCTAACTGTTGGCCACCAAAGACTTGAACTTTAGCGACACCGTCAATTGAGGAATACATTGGTTCAATAACGCGAGAAATATAGTCTGTCAGGGCTGGAATGGATAAATTGGTACTGGAAAAACCGATATAAGCAACCGCTGTGGATTCTCCAGAGGAAAGCTCAATCACAGGGTCATAAGCTTCTTTCGGTAATTTATAACGAACTTGGTTCACCTTCGCCATGACTTGCGCAAGGGCTTGGGTTGAGTCTCGGTTAAGTTCCATTCGTACCGTGACAAGGCTGCTTCCTTGTACTGAAGATGAGGACAGATAATCGACGCCTTCCACTGAGGAAACCGCTTGTGCGATGGGTTGCGTCACAAAACCTTGCATCAATTTAGCCGATGCGCCAGGGTATTGCGTAGCAATGGTGATCGTCGAGCTTTCTAGCTGTGGATATTGGCGAATAGGCAACTTACTCAACGCAAATAAACCAATTAACACAATCAGCGCACTGACTACGAGGGCCAGAACAGGTCGGCGAACAAAAATATCAGTAAATTTCATTGCGCCTTCCTTATGAACCTTGAGCCATGTTAGCGATAGGTTCAGACAATGTATCTTGAGCAACTGGGGTGACAGCAGAGCCGTCATTTAAGCGTAATTGCCCAGAGGTGACGACTTTATCGTTAGCACTCAAGCCATGCTCTATCTCAATTTTGCCATCCCAACGTTGCCCTGTTTTCACAGATACGCGCTTGACGGTCATCGCATCCCCTTCACCTTGTGTAATAAACACGGTATCGCCATAGGCGGTATATGTAACAGCGGTTTCTGGGATCGTAATGACTTCATTACTGGCTTGGCGAACCACATTCACATTGGCGTACATCCCGGCTTTTAATGTGCCATCACTATTTTCTAGAGTGGCTTGCAGGGCGATAGTGCGTGACTTACCGATGAGTGGGTCAATGGCCGTAATACGGGCTGGGAATGTTTTATTGGGATAAGCATCCACCGTAATATCAACAATTTGTCCTTGATGCAGTTCCGGTGAGGCCTGTTCATCTAAAGAAAAATTGAGCTTTAAGGTTTGGGTATCCACCAAGCTGGCAATGGCTTCACCGGGGTTTAAATATTGTCCTTCATGAACTTGGCGAATACCAATTGTCCCATCGAACGGGGCGCGGATTGTTTTTTGCGCAATCAATGCTTGGGTTTGGCGGATCAGGCCTTGGGCAATATCACGTTCAGCACGCGTGCTATCTACTTGAGCCTCTGCTACTAAATGTTGCGCAGATAATGAACGGGTTCTTTCGTATAAGCGAGCCGCATTACGCAACTGTGCTTGGTAGCGTGATAAATCAGCTTGTTCAACAGCATCATTGAGTTGTACTAATAATTGGCCTTTTTTGACTTGCTGGCCAGATTCAAATGCAATTTTTGTAATACGGCCATTGGTTTCCGCCGCGACTAAGACTTGGCTGCCAGCTTCTAATTCACCCACACCGTAAAAAGTGCGAGGTGCGGTATCTAAGCTAACAGGTGCCAACGCCACTTTTACGGGTGGATACTGGTAGGCTGCTTGTTCGTCTTCTTCATTTTGGGCATAGGTCGAATAAATCGCGCTACCCGCCCCAACAGCAACTAAAACGGAACAAAGTGTCATTATTGTTTTTTTATTCATTAAATTTTCCTTCTATTTCTGCGCTTTTAGCGCGAAATAAAGACCTCTAAAATGCCCTGCAATGGCGATAGCGATTAAGCCCCCAATAACGGCGATATGTTCAACAGCCCAAAACATCGCGATTTGAGCTTGTTCTCCCGTGTAGCTCCAAAAGGTGTGGACAACCACAATAGTGAGGAACAAAAACACGGCTAATGCCCCAGTACCAAGCCATAAAAGACGATTAAATAGCACAAGAACGGAGCCAACTAACATGACAGCAGCAGAAGCAATATTGAAAAACCAATCTGGGTGAAGACCTGCAGCACGCATTTCAGCCAGACTATTTTCATAATCAAAAACTTTGGCTAAACCAGATGAAATAAATAAAACCAAGATTAGTAAGCGAGCAATAAGCCATAAGCTATTGCTTTCTAACATTTTGGTAATCACCGATGGCATAAACCTATCCCCTTTAAAAAATAACCTCAATTGACAAACTAGCAGGGTCGCACTATAAAACCTTAAGTTAAGTTGAGGTCAAGCAAAGGTGAGCTAAAATGGCGGACAAAGACACAAAAACGATAAAACCTCAGAAAAATGAGGGGAGAAAAATTGATTTTACGCGGGCATTAACGGTGGGTGAGGTGGCAAAACGCGCTGGAGTGCCTGTCTCCACAGTCCATTTTTATGAATCAAAGGGGCTAATTCAAAGTACTCGCACTCAAGGGAATCAGCGACGATTTCATTCTGTTGTCCTTCGTTATATCGCCATTATTAAAGTTGCACAAAGTACGGGGATCCCATTACATGAAATTCAAGAGGCATTAGGGCGTTTCCCTGCAAATAGCGCACTAACTTCAGAGCAATGGAAGGAGATGTCGACACAGTGGCGTAAGTCTTTAGATAAGCGTATTCGGCAATTGACTCGTTTACGTAATGAATTGGATAACTGTATTGGTTGTGGTTGCTTATCACTCAGTGACTGCCCGTTGCGTAACCCTGATGATGTACTTGGTAGGAGAGGACCCGGTGCCCGTATTTTAGAGCGTCCATGAGTTACTTTATTAATTTCTGCGATTAATCATACTTTTCATTATTTGGATAGCCACTGCTGAAAGTGGCTATTTAACGATTTATATCATCACCTTGCTATTTAAATTACCGCACATAGTGGATATTTTTTGCGTCCATCGGCTACCCCTTTCCAACATATTTGCGTAACTATTCGTTATGTTAATTTTTTGTGAACTCATTGTAACTAAGTGAGAAGAAAAGAGGGTAGCAAAGATGAAAGGCTTGAATAATAAGATTGCCATTGTGACTGGGGGAGCGACCAAAATTGGTGCAACCGTTGCGAAGGTATTAAGTGACTACGGCGTTAAAGTCACGATTTTTGATATTGATACCTTGAATGGTGAAAAGGTAGCTCAAAGTGAGCCCAATATTGATTTTCTTCCTGTCGATATCACTGACGACCAACAACTTAAACAAGGCATTGATCGTGTTGCGCAAAAATATGGCCAACTCGATTTTTTAGTTAATCTGGCAGCCACTTATCTTGATGAAGGCCAGTTATCTACAAGGCAGGATTGGCTTACTGCGTTGAATATCAATGTGGTGAGTGCGGTGATGGCAGCGCAGTTTGCCAAAGTGCATTTCGCAAAATCAGGCAAAGGCGCCATCGTCAATTTTACCAGTATTTCTTCTTCTGTCGCCCAAACAGGCCGCTGGCTCTATCCCGCCTCTAAAGCCACTATGTTGGAGGTAACTCGCAGCCAAGCAATGGATTATGCGGCTGAAGGAATTCGTGTGAATTCCGTTTCTCCGGGGTGGACTTGGTCCCGAGTTATGGATGAAATCACGGGGGGTGACCGTCAAAAAACAGACCGTGTTGCCGCTGATTACCACTTATTAAAACGCGTCGGTGACCCGGAAGAAGTCGCTCAAGTTGTCGCGTTCCTGCTATCTGATTTGGCCAGTTTTGTTACAGGTGCAGATTACGCTGTCGATGGCGGTTATTCCGCTATGGGGCCTGAACAGGCTAAACCCGCAATTCCCCGTCTTGCACAGTAAGACACCACTTTAACTATTTTGTAGAGGAAAATACTATGCGTCGTATTGCTATCGTCGGTGGTGGTCAAGCGGGTATGCCATTAGCTTTAGGCCTACTCAATAAAGGTTATGAAGTCACGGTTGCAACAAACCGCACTCCAGATGATGTTAAAAATGGCCGAGTGATGTCGAGCCAGTGCATGTTCGATATTTCACTGCAATTTGAACGTGATTTAGGGATTAATTTTTGGGAAGAACAGTGCCCTCCAGTTGAAGGCATTGGTTTTACCGTTCCTCATCCCGAAAAAGCAGGGGAAAAAGTGATTTCTTGGCGTTCGCGCCTCGATAATTATGCCCAAGCGGTCGACCAACGTATCAAAATGCCTTACTGGATGGAGTTATTTGCTGCTCGTGGCGGTAATTTACGTATTGAAGATGTTGGTGTCGCAGAACTGGAACACTTAGCGCAAACGCATGATTTAGTCGTGTTAGCGGGTGGAAAAGGGGAAATTGTTAAACTGCTTGAGCGCGATGCTAGCCGCTCACCTTATGACAAACCACAACGCGCCTTGGCATTGACTTATGTGCATGGCATGTTACCAACGCCAGAGTTCTCACAAGTTTCTTTCAACTTGATCCCCGGTGTTGGTGAGTATTTTGTATTCCCATCACTGACGAATAGCGGTGATTGCCACATTATGGTGTTTGAAGGGATCCCCGGTGGGCCGATGGATCAGTGGAATGACGCACGTACTCCACAGGAACACTTGGCTTACAGTAAAAAAATTCTCAATACCTATTTACCTTGGGAAGCAGAGCGTTGTCATCATGTTGAGTTAACTGATGATAATGGCATTTTAGCCGGAAGATTTGCACCAACAGTGAGAAAACCGGTGTTAACTCTACCATCAGGCAACATTGTGTTTGGTCTAGGAGACGCATTAGTAACTAATGACCCACTAACGGGGCAAGGTTCAAATAATGCCACCAAGGCTTGTAAAGTCTATTATGACGCTATTTTAGCCCATGGTGACAAGCCTTACACTGCCGAGTGGATGAATGACACATTTGAGCAGTTCTGGAAGTATGGCCGCCATGTTGTGGAATGGACCAATTCCTTACTCGCCCCTCCTGAGCCCCATATTTTACACTTATTAGATGCAGCCCAGCAGTTGCCATCCTTAGCACACACCATCGCCAATGCCTTTAATTACCCGCCCGTATTATTCCCTTGGTGGAAAGATGGGGCTGCCTGTGAGGCCTATATTCAATCGCAAATGATGGAAGAAGCTCGAGCTTAATGGGGGATATCAGTATGTCTATGATTGCAGAGGATACACTCATGTGTGATAGGGAATGGGGCGATACCGAATTTGAATCAAAAATATTGCGTAATCTGCTGGGGTGCTATCCAACAGGGGTTGCGATTGTTACCACTCGAACTGCAGATGGCCGTGATGTTGGGTTGACTATCAACTCGTTTGCATCGCTATCACTTGACCCACCGCTAGTGCTATGGAGCTTAGTTAACCATTCACCAAACTTATCCGTATTTCGTGATTGCTCTCATTTCACTATCAATATCTTAGGTCACGGGCACCAAGAACTTGCAATGCGTTTTGCGAACCCGCGTATCGAAAATAAATTTGAAGATGTGGCGACTCACCTTACACCAGAAGGTATTCCCGCATTGCACGGAGCGATAGCGACATTGGTATGTGAAAACCATAAACAAGACACGATTGGCGACCACTTATTGATGGTGGGGCATGTTCGCCGTATCGGCAGTGAAACGGGTAAGCCACTAGTGTTCCATGGCGGTAGTTTTACTGCATTACATGACGCGCCTTAAGTGAGGAAGAGACTATGAACCAGCAAGTATTAATGACATTCGCAACACAATTGCAGGAAGGGAACATTCAAGTTATTGACCTGACACAAACGTTATCGCCTTCATTTCCAGCTCTGCAATTGCCTGAACAGTTCGGGCAAGTCTGGTCATTTAGCATGGAACAGATTTCTCGCTACGATGATAACGGCCCTGCATGGTATTGGAATAATTTTAGTTGCGGAGAACATACTGGGACGCATTTTGATGCGCCAATTCATTGGATTAGCGGTAAAGACCAAATCAATAATACGGTGGACACCATTCCAGTGGAAAACTTTGTAGCGCCAGCTGTTGTGGTCGATGCCAGTGCGGAAGTGGCTCAAAACCCTGACTGGGTATTAACTGTCGAGTTTCTGCAAAAGTGGGAAGAAAAGCACGGCACAATTCCTAAAGCCGCTTGGGTACTTTTTAGAACTGATTGGTCGAAAAAGGCGAATGACCCAGTTGCCTATGTCAGTATGCGTGAAGATGGTGCGCACACGCCGGGGCCATCTCAAGAAGCGGTAGAATGGCTTATTCACCAGCGTGATGTTAAAGGGTTTGGTGTTGAAACTATAAATACAGATGCAGGGCAGTCATATAGTTGGCCAGTACCTTACCCTTGCCATACTTTAATGCATGGTCACAATAAATATGGCCTGCAATGTTTGACGAACCTCGACAAACTGCCTGCGACTGGTGTCGTGATTGTTGCTGCGCCACTTAAAATTGAAGGTGGCTCAGGCAGCCCATTACGTGTACTCGCACTTGTGGGGTGAGGTATGACAACAAACTCAACCCCTCAGGTCATTGTGGTGGGCAGTGGGATGAACTCCTTGATGTGTGCTGCCTTGTTGGCAGTACGTGGGAAATCAGTCCTCGTTCTTGAGCGAAATGATCGCTTAGGGGGCTGCATTCGCACTGAAAATTTATTTGAGGGCTATACCCACGATCTCCTTTCTTGTTGGTACTCCTTATTTGTTGGTAGCCCTGGATACCAAGAGCTCGAACCCTATTTAAAGCAGTATGGATTAGAATTTGCACAATGTGATTATTCAACGGGTCTAGTGCAACCGGATGGCCAATCAATAGCGCTAAAACGCGATATTTCTGAAGCGGCCAAGCAGCTCGACCAGTTGGCTCCGGGGGATGGCCTTGCATTTCGTAAGATGGCGGAACAGCTATTTACACAAGATGTAGCGCTCACATTTGGCTTATTAGGGCAAAACCCATACAGCGCCAATATGCTGAAATTATTATTTTCAGAATGGCGAAAACGTGGGGTCGATGGCTTGCTTGATTTTGCAAAAGCCGGAATAGAAAGCTTTCGCCGTTGGTCAGAACGTGAATTACAGCACGATTTTAGCCGAGCTTTGATGGCGCCATGGGTATTACATACCGGACTTGGGCCGGATGAAGCCAGTTCTGCATTAATTGGCAAATTGACTTTTGCCGCGGTGGTCGCTGGTGGCATGCCTGTGGTGAAAGGCGGTAGCGCTCGTATCGTGGAAGCGTTTGCAAAGGTTATTGAAGCGCACGGCGGTCAGTTAAAAACGGGTATGCACGTTGAAAAAATCATCACCACAGGTGAGGGGAAAAACCAACGGGCAACAGGTGTGAAGGTGAATGGGCAAGTCATTGCAGCCTCTGAAAGCGTGGTTTGTAACGTTACCCCAACACAGTTGTATGGTTCATTACTCGAAAATATTTCGCCACAAGTGAGGGAAAAAGCGAGAGGTTACCGTTATGGGCGTGCAGGTATGCAAATTCATTTTGCTTTAAGCGCCCCTCCCCCTTGGTGCAATCCTGAGCTGTTAAATGTACCACTGGTGCATTTCACTGAAAGCATGGAGCAGGTGTGTTTGTCGGTGACACAGGCAAATAATGGTTATTTACCCGATAAACCGACATTTGGTATTGGCCAACCTACCGCACTTGATCCCAGTCGAGCCCCCGATGGTGGGTGGATCTTATGGATCCAGATGCAAGAGTTACCTCGAGTTTTAAAAGGGGATTCTGCTGGTGAAATTTCAATACCCGATGATGGACGCTGGAATGAGCAAGTGCGAGAGGCTGTTGCCGATCGAATTCAACAGCGTTTAGAGCTGGTAATGCCTGGCTTTTCTCATTTGATAGTGGGACGTAAGGCAATCTCTCCCGCTGACTTAGAAAACTACAACTGTAACCTTGTTGGTGGCGATCCTTATTCAGGGACGTGCTCCCCCGATCAGTTCTTCTGGTTGCGGCCTTTCGCAGCGACTGGCCAGACAAAAACACATCAAACTGCAGTCAAAAACCTTTTTCATATTGGCGCTTCAACGCACCCCGGCCCCGGTTTGGGTGGCGGTTCAGGTTACCTTGTTGCCCAAAAATTAGCAGTCAAACGCAGGACATAATAAATCGACAAAGGATTTGCGACATAACAGGTAAAGCACACACAGTAAGACAACCCACTATGGCAGGAAATATGATGAAAAAAATAACAATCAGTAAGCTTGTAGCAGGTTCGTGTCTCAGCGTACTTTCGTTTGGTGCGATTGCCACTGAAGGTGGCGGTTTAGGGGTATATCCCGATGGGCTAGAAAACTTTATGTCAGGGGCACTGCCACCGCAAGGGGTACATGTACTGATGTATGGGGGAAATGCACATTATGACAGCGTTCGTGATAATAAAGGGGATAAAATACCGGTTCCAGGTTTTAGTGTGAATGTTAACGTATTGGCACCGCGTTTTATTTGGGTGACTGATCAAAAAGTTTTCGGTGGTGATCTGGCTTTCCATACCATTGTGCCGTTGCTAGATGTAACCGCAAAAGCAGCAGGCCAAAAAGAGACCAGTCGGGGTCTCGGCGATGTCACATTTGGCCCTGCATTAGGGTTTCATCCATCGGCGGATTTACACTATGTGGTTGGGCTAGATGCGTATGCCCCAACAGGTAAATACAGCAAGACAGACCCATCAAGTTTAGGTAAAAATTATTGGGCGCTGCAACCGGTTTGGGCAATCAGTTATATACCGCCTGTTGGTGTAAATGCAGATTTGAAAATGATGTATGACTTTAACTTCCGTAATAACGATACGAAAACCCGCTCAGGGCAAGCATTTCACGCTGATTATGCACTAGGGTGGGGGGTTGGAAATGGTTGGGTGGCAGGTATTGGTGGCTATGCATTTTTGCAAATGACCGATGATAGCGGCCCGAATTCAGCTCAAGGCAAAGCTCGCGCATACTCAGTAGGGCCTTCGATTCGTTATGCAAACCCTCAGGGGTGGTTATTTACTGCAAAATGGGAAAAAGATTTTGAAGTTAGAAACCGGCCTGAAGGTTCACAAATTTATTTGAAAGCATCAATTCCATTCTAACTAATTATAGACATTCCTTTTTTCTATAACGCCTTATAGTTTTAATATTATACGGCGTTATGCTTATTAATACTTAAATTTATAGTAATTCTACGCATTTTAAATCCCCTTTATTCTTATTTTAAATATAAAGTATATATACGTGTTTTATATGTATAAAAACTTAAATGATATATTAAACTTATACCCGTTTTTAGTGTATTTATTGTCTGGGTTTTTCTCCGCTATTTAATTTTCTTAAATAATTAAGTTTTTATCTTTATGTTTATTCTGGTTATTTTTTAAATTCTATTAAATAAATATTAAATATCAAATAAAACATTTTATTTGATGTAATTTTATGTATTATGATTAATGTCATCCAGACGCTGGTTATTTTAAATCTGGTTTTTTATCATGAAGTAATATCTAGTATTAGTTTTCAAAGTATTAATAAAGAAACATTTGCTAACATTTATTAATAATTAAACACCCTGCTTCAGTTTGTTTAATTAAAATCTAATGTAAATACTGCTCTTTAATTAGAGGAACATATCATGAAAAAACTATTATTAGCTGCGATGATTACAACAAGTTGTTTTTCATTAAATTCATTTGCCGCAACAGATACTGTTGGTGGTGGTCAGGTGAATTTCTTTGGTAAAGTCACTGATATTTCTTGTACTATTTCAGTCGATGGTCAAGGAAGTAACGCTAGCGTATATTTAGCGCCAGTTTCAATTAAAGAAGTGAAAGCAGCCGCAGCTTTGACATATTTAAAACCGAAATCATTTGTTATTGATGTAACAAACTGTACTCAAACAGCAACATCAACACGTGCAGACGTTGATGTTAAATTAGATATGAAACGAATTGGTGTATATTGGAATGGCGGTAATATATTACAGAATCCGCCTACAGGAGCTGAAGGGTATTTAGCAAATACAGAGTCAACAGGAGCTAAAAATATCCAGCTTGTGTTAGCAACAAAAGGTGATTCTTCTTTATCCAGCACTAAAATTATCCCTGGTGATCCAAATCAAGCAAAAGTTGTTACAGACTTAACATCGATTAAAGATGGTGCTCGATTTACTTATTTTATTGGTTATTCGGCACCAAACCCTGCGATTGTGACAACGGGTTTAGTTAATAGCTATGCAACTTATGAAATAACGTATAAGTAATTTTTGCATTTTTGTTATAACAAGCGGTAGTTTTACTACCGCCTTTAAAAGAGGTGAAAATGAAAGTACTGAGTTTATTAAATGTTTTTTTGTTATTTGTTTGTCACTTTTCTTTTGCCAATAATATTATTGTTAATGGTACTCGGTTTATTTACGCTGAAAATGACAAAGAAATTACGGTCCAGCTAAATAATACAGCAAATAGACCTGCGGTTGCTCAAGTTTGGCTTGATGAAGGTGACCCAAAGGCCCTTCCTGAAACAATTAAAACTCCTTTTCAAATAACACCGCCAATATCAAAAATCTCTGCAAGTGGCGGGCAAACAATTCGAATAAAATTGGTTGATAGAACATTATTGTCGACAGATAAGGAGACTTTATATTGGCTGAATTTATTGGATATTCCACCAATTACAAAATCAGAAAAAAACGCTGAGCAAAATATGCTGCAACTAGCAATCCGCTCTCGCTTTAAATTTATGTATCGTCCGAAAAATTTGGGTAGTAGAGAGTTAGCTCCTGAACAGTTACAGATTTTTGCAGGTAAACAAAATATCCAAGTTAAAAACCCCACTCCCTTTTTTATTACAATCACTGCTATCAATGACGAAAAGACAACACTTAATACCGAAGCATTTATGTTAGCACCGGGAGAATCTCAAACTATCAAGATTAATGGAGTCGTAAATCCAGGAGATAATATAATAATCAATAATATCAATGATTATGGTGCAGAGGTTCCAGCAAAAATAAAAGTGAAATGATCGGATGCAAGGATGAATATGCGATTTAAAAAAAATAAAACTATTTTTTTCACATTGTCGATTATACCTATATTGGTTGTAACCAGTGAGGCTCATGCTGAAGAGCAAAGTTCAGATGAAATATATGAGTTCAATAGTGGTTTTATTGTAGGCAGCCAGGAAAGTATCGATCTTACCCATTTTAATGAAAATGAATTAAGGGAAGGGGTTTACTCGATTGATTTCTATGTTAATGGCTATTGGAAAGGTCGACATGAAATTCAATTAAGCAAAAGAGGTAAGCAAAATATCGCAGCATGTTATTCAAATACTTTGCTAATGAGCTTGTCAATTAACACTGCCGCATTGAACCCAACACTTAGTCGTAGCGAACAGTCGTGTGGTTTTCTGAAGGAATGGAACAACGATAGAAATATTAAGGAAACGTTAGACCCGACCAGCCTCAGGTTAGATTTAACGCTACCTCAACTCTATATTATACAGTCGCAAGCTGGCTATGTGCCGCCTGAATTCTGGGATAAAGGAATTCCTGCATTAAATACAGCATATCAAGCTAACTTTTATAGTAATAACCTTTCAGACTCATCCATTGAACGCTATTCCACGATGTATCTTGGCATTAATTCGGGTTTTTCATATAACGGTTGGCAATTAAAACACATCGGTAATGCCGCGTGGCAGGAAGGTGACAGTTTTCGATGGGATAGCAATCAAACTTATCTCCAAGCGCCATTAGTTTCTATGAAATCAACCATGACGGTAGGGCAATTTTATACCGAAGGTAACTTATTTGATAGTGTGAGTTTACGGGGGGTGAAAATAGCAACGGATGACAGTATGTACCTTGATGGTGTTACAAATTATACACCGGAAATACGTGGAATAGCCCAAAGTAATGCACTAGTCACCGTTCGACAAAATAACACCGTTATCTATCAAACTACTGTTCCTCCCGGGCCATTTAATTTACAAGATGTGACACCGTCAGGCTATGGTAATGACCTTGAAGTGACTATCAAAGAAGCGGATGGAAGTGAAAGCTCTTTCTTTGTTCCGTATTCCTCATTACCCCAACTCTTAAGACCTAAGTTTACCCGCTACCAAGTTGCAACAGGTAAGTTAGATCAAAATAGTTATCGCCATCGCCCCTATATTATTCAAGGGACATTACAGCATGGCTACAATAATTATTTCACATTCTATACGGGTGTTAATGCGTATGATGATTATCAAGCATACATGCTGGGTACTGCTATTAATACACAAGTCGGGGCTTTGGCTTACGACATTACGAGTGCAAGAGTGAAAACACAAAACCATCGAGAAAATGGTTTTAAGCATCAATTAACACTAAATAAATTATTTTCAGATACAAAAACCAATTTTATTGTTAGCGGTAATATTCGCTCAAATGAGTCTTACTATGATCTGAATGAATCACTTTACCTTATTGATAATGAAAAGCGCCAAACAACTAGCCAACTACGGCATGAAAAGAAAAGTCTCAATTACACAATTAACCAAGAACTTCCCGAAAGCTATGGCGGTTTTTATTTTACCGGGCGGATAGTTGATTATTGGGATGATAGGAACACTGAAAAACAATACCAATTTAACTATTATAATCATTTTGATAAGCTATCTTACTCCATTTCTTTTATACGGCTTTATTCCGACAATTATAAAAACAGTAAAGACGACAGGATAAGTATTAACCTTAGTTATCCATTATATTTTGGTGATAACCAACATATCTCATTGACATCAAATACTATCTTCAATAACTCATCATTCGATGCAACCCAACTAGGTATTAATGGCTCTCTCGATGAAGATAACAATTGGGTTTATGGTATAAACTCTTCTTTCTCAAATAATAGTAATAATAACATTGCATTAAATACTGCTTATCGAACCCCTTACTCTTCTTTAAATGCAAGTTATAGCCATGGAAAACGTTATCGTCAGTATGCCCTAGGGGCTAATGGTTCAATGGTGCTTCATGCTGATGGCGTAACTTTTTCGCCAAATACATCCCAAACGATGGCTTTGATAGAAGCGAAAGATGCTCAGGGAGCTTCAATTGTAGGATCTCCGGGGACTCATATCGATAGTCAAGGCTATGCACTCGCATCTTATATGCGCCCATATCGCGTCAATACTATTGAACTCGATCCTAAAGGAAGCTCAGAAGATATTGTTTTTCAAAATACACTTAAAAACGTAGTTCCTTATGAAGGGAGTATCGTTAAAGTCAGCTTTGGTACGAAAGTTGAAAAGAGCAAAGTATTTGAAGTTAAACGCATTAACAATCAACCACTTCCATTTGGTGCTGAAATCAAAGGGGACTCGGGTGCATCGATAGGCAGTGTTGGGCAAGGTAGTAATATATTTGTTAATGATGAATATGAAGGTAAGGCAACGGTTGTTTGGCATGAGGGGGAGTGTTCATTCTTGCTTAACAAACAAATTGAATTGAATAGGAACATAGTATGCGAATAGTTTATTTATATTATTTTTCTGCTATTTTTTGCATTAGCTCTCCTGTGATGGCTGACTGTGTTCGTACCTCAGTGCCTCCCGTAGATATTAACATGGAGTTAGGTCGAGTGGTCGTGAGCCCTGAATTACCCGTTGGTACTATAATTCGGGAGCGAACATGGAATATGGATATGGCAACAGCTGTATGGGCCGAATGTAGCGGCGGTACGGTATTAGATGCGAAAGTTGTCGCAAGTAAGCCTATGTCTGGGGATAATATTATCGAAACGAATGTTCCTGGAATTGGCTTACGGTTTATTCGTGATGCTGATGGCGGGAAGATAAAAATCACTTATCCCGGCCATTATACCGTGCCTGGAGAAGGTACAAAAAATGTTGTACTAGCGGGATCTACGTTTACTATTCAAGTGATTAAAATTGCAGATGTCACTGGCTCGGGGTCAATCCATCAAGGAGAGTACACCCGCTATGGTTATTTACCTGATTCGATATCTCCTGCATTGATTACACGTTTGAATGCCGATGCTATCACGATTGTTTCTCCTTCCTGCAAAATAACCTCTGGCGTAAACCAAAATGTAATAATGAAATCAGTGAAAAAAAGTGAGTTTACAGGTTTAGGATCAACCGCAGGTTTAACACCATTTGCGATTACTATGTTATGTAGTGGCGGTGTTAATGCGTCCAATACATCTAATATTTATATGTCATTTAATGGGGAACTTGCACCAGATACAAATAAAACTCAAGGTGTACTTGAAAATAGTTCAACAGAGCTTCAAGCTGCGGATGGGGTCGGGGTACAGGTTCTGACTAAAGAAGATAAACCATTGGAATGGGATAAAAAATATTTGGTAGGAAGCGTGGGAATACTTCAAGAAAAAGCAATAAATCTTAATTACATAGCTAAATATTATCAATATAAAAAAGAAATAACACCAGGGAAAATACAAGCTAAGATGATTTTTAATATTTCTTACGATTAGTAAATATATCTATAGTAAATATATCTATATTAATTAAATGAGAGTGGTTCTCTAGCTTTTTATTAGAGAACCATTTTTTTTAATTATTTTTAGGCATGTTTTTTTGTCTAGTAATTTGAATATAAATGTGTTTTTTACTTCTGAAAAATAAATTAAATCGACAGAGTGTAATTATTTATTAAAAAGTGTGTTGACATGAAAATTTAACTTAGTATCATTCCACTCGCCTTAACTAAGGTCAAATATAATCTATTTTAAAGCGTATTATTACTTAGTTTTTAAATACGTTTTTGGTTGTTGGTTAATTTAATTTCACAGCAATGTTTTTTTCAAACCATTGAATTTTATTTTTTTAATTTTATATGTGATTGTATACGGCCTTTACAAACTAATTTTTAAAATTAATTCAATGAATAGAGTGGGTTACAATGAAAGTTATCGTTATGTTATTCTCTTTTTTGTTTTCTTTTTTTACATGCAGCATGGAAAGTAGTGGAGGGAAGGTTTATTTCGGTGGGTATGTCTTTGAAGAACCTTGTAATTATAAAAAAACAGTTAGCCATATAGTATTAACTTGTAATGAGAGGGATAATAATAAAAAACATTATTATCAAATTTCTTCATTAAATGAAAATGAAACTAAGATTGATTCAGTTAAAATCTCTGATATTAATTTATCTAAGATATCAATGAATTCTGCAATTACGACTATTTCATATAGGTAATAATACCAGTAAATAAAGAATATACGTTGTCTTTTTTCATTTTTGGCCTTCATTTAGATCCCCCCCTTAATCTATAAATTAGAAAGGGGGGGATGTTTTTTAAACTAATATTATAAATAGAAAATAATATATGGTATTTTTGATATTAATAATTTTATGTTGTTAAATGACTGTTATACCTAATTAGGCTTTTTTCATGCTTTTACTCGGCGTTTCACCATAACGTTGTTTATATTCAGCACTAAAACGCCCCATATGTGTAAAGCCCCAACGTAGTGCAACGCCAGTGACACTGGTAGCTTCTCCTGAAAGTAACTCAGCACGGACTCGCTCCATCCGTAAATCACGTAAATATTGCATTGGGCTAATATCTAAAAACTCTTTAAATCCTGCATATAAACTACGCAAGCTGACACCAGCAATAAGGGCTAACTGCTCTACAGTGATAGGTTCATGTGCGTGAGCTTCTAAATACTCTTGAACTCGTCGAACATGGCGAGGTCGGATAGTAGCTCTCCTCAAACTGGGATTTTCAGTATAATTATGACCTTGAGTAGAAAGAAGTGTCACCGAGACCAGTTGCTCTACTTGTGTGGCGATCAATTTATGCTGTAAAAGATCTGGGGTTCGAGTAGCACATTCAATGAGGTAATTCATCAATGTTCGCCACGCAATACAAGATTGCCATGCAAATCCAAGTTCAAAAACCAATGGTTTATCTAAAGTATGACCAAGCTGGCCAACTAAAGATCTCTCTAATAATGATCGAGAGATGCGTAACATCAACTGATCATTATCGCTATTCCAACGCATCGTAGTTGGCTCTTCAGGGCTGAGTAATGAAGCCATTTGTGGGGTGGATTCTATGCATTTTCCACCACTTTCTATGATTGCGCTACCTGAAAGCGGCATTTGAACTAGAAAGAAATCTTGTAATTGCCCCGGAGCAATAGAGACATCAGCACCGTATCGTAAACGGCTTAGAGAAATATCCCCCATAGGAATATAGTGCATCCGAGCATCGAGACGTTGGTGTGGATTGAGTAAGTTAAACTGATGTGGTTTCATCACTCGGCCAACCATTGATTTTATCTCTTCAGGATCGGCCGATGTAAATAGTAAACGCTCTGAAGAACAAAGCTGATTTTCAATCTGAGGTGCAGCTGAATGGGACCACGAGTTGCTCAACATCGGAGATACCTCCAAAATTATTTGCCAGCCCTATTTCATAGAAGATCATGTATTGGCCTGACTTTATTGCTTATTATATGTTTTCTCAATGAATTCAAATAGTTATTATATGTAGAAAAGAATTTAGTGACTGATTATGTTAGAGGTAAGGGGATGCCTAAATAATCTAAGAACCCTCTTTGTTTTTTAACATTTTGTTAATTATTGTGTAACCTAATGTGAGGTGAACATAACATAAACAACTTTTGTTACCTAGCTAAAAGTGTGCAGAAACTATCCAAATAATGCAAAAAAATAGAAACTGTATGGTTATTGTGACATTGATAACAATATAAAAAATAAAGTTATTTTATTTTTTGAATAGTAAAATATTCATGATTTATCATATTGTTGCTTCTATTTGCCTAGTCACCCGCCTATATTTTGAATCAATAATTTATTTAATTTGCTTATGTAGGTTTTAATAACTGAAACCTTTATTTTTGTAGGGTATAGCCCTTACTATTTTATAATTTTGAATGTTTTTCACTTATTTTCTATGGGTAACTTTTCTTCTCTATTTTTGTGAAAGAGATTACCTTCTAGCTGTTTCAATTCGTTTTGTCCCCAATCTGCAAGCCTTATCCACTCTCTGCATAAATCTAATTTCCATGATTAATCATGGATTGACCTTGCGTTAACAAAAGATATACAAATAAGAAACACAAAAAAGATAAAAACGTTCTGATGTTGATTGGTGAGGTTAAAATGGCTGAGCGATCGTTTGTACAAGAAGTTCAAAAATTACGGCAAGGGCAAGGTGAAACCTTCAGCGGTGAAGGGATCCTTGCTGTCACAAAAGCGCTGTTAGAGTCTGGTGTATCTTACGTTGCGGGATATCAAGGTGCTCCTATCTCCCATTTGATGGATGTCCTTGCTGATGCACAAGATATTTTATCCGAATATGGTATTCGTTTTGAAAATAGCGCAAGTGAAGCAACTGCAGCGGCAACTTTGGCTGCCTCAGTTAATTATCCACTACGTGGCGCTGTGACGTTTAAAGCAACCGTGGGAACGAATGTCGCATCTGATGCCTTAGCTAACTTAGCTTCTGGTGGCGTGTTAGGTGGGGCTTTAATTATTGTTGGTGAAGACTATGGTGAAGGCTCTTCTATTATGCAGGAGCGCAGCCATGCTTTCGCAATGAAATCGCAGATGTGGTTACTCGACCCTCGGCCCAACTTGCCGTCCATTGTTCAAGCGGTGAAAGACGGCTTTGAGCTCTCTGAAGCCAGTAATACACCTGTTATGTTACAAATGCGTATTCGTTCTTGTCATGTTCACGGACAATTTGTTTGCGCAGATAATCAACCCCCTAAATTTACAGTGAAAGATGCACTCGAGAACCCAACTCGAGACGTCAGTCGCATAGTATTACCCCCTGCTAGTTTCTTACATGAAAAAGAAAAAATTGAAGCTCGCTGGCCCGCTGCAATTAAATTTATTCAACAACATAAGTTAAATGAATTTTTTGCAGAAGACTCGGATGATGTTGGAATTGCGCTACAAGGCGGTTGTTACAACACGTTGATCCGCGCATTAAATCAGCTAGGGCTAGCGGATGTTTTTGGTAATAGCCAAATTCCTTTATATGTGATGAATGTGGCTTATCCATTGATTGATGATGAATTTGAACGTTTTTGTCGCCACAAAAAAGCCATTTTAGTCTTGGAAGAAGGCCAGCCAAATTTTGTTGAGCAAAATGTGGCGAATATTTTACGTCAACGCAAGATTGATATTGCCCTACATGGCAAAGATATGCTGCCAATGGCGGGGGAATATAATACTGCAACAGTGCTTGCGGGTTTACGTTCGTTTTTTGAATGCTATGGAAAGATAGCTCCACAAGTCAAGGCGGCTGCAAAACAGATCCGTATTCCAACGATTAATATTGCCACTCAAAAATCTGAAGGATCCTTTCCTGAATATGTGAATGCAGCTGAGCCAACGCTAGACGAGTCTGTCCATGCGCGCCCACCAGGGTTTTGCACAGGCTGCCCCGAAAGGCCTATTTTCACTGCGATGAAGTTGGTGGAGCGTGAATTAGGTGAACACCATGTCAGTGCAGATATCGGCTGTCATTTATTCTCTATTCTACCGCCCTTTAATTTGGGGAATACCACTATGGGTTATGGGTTAGGAGGCGCAGGGGCTGCGGCTTTGAATGCAAAAGCTGGGAAACGCGCGATTTCAGTGATGGGAGATGGTGGTTTTTGGCATAACGGTTTAACCAGTGGTATTGCCAATAGTGTTTTTAACCGCAGTGATAACTTAACTATTGTGGTTGATAACAGCTATACCTCTGCGACAGGAGGGCAAGATATTCTCTCTTCGACGGCGTTGAATCCAACCCGTAGTACTGGTCATGAAATTGAAAAAGCGGTGAAAGGCGTGGGTGTTAATTGGGTGAAAACCATTAAACACACCTATGACTTAAAAACCATGACAAATACGTTACGTGAAGCTTTAACAACCGATGAGCAAGGGCCCAAGGTTCTGATTGCGCAAAGCGAATGTATGTTGAACAAACAACGCCGCGAAAAGAAAAAAGTGCGTAGTGATGTTGCCGCAGGCAAACGAGTGGTACGTGAGCGTTTTGGTGTCGACCCTGACACCTGTACGGGCGATCACTCTTGTATTCGCTTATCTGGTTGCCCGTCTTTATCAATTAAACCCAGCCAAGACCCATTAAGAACAGACCCGGTTGCAACAGTGATGGATAGCTGTGTCGGCTGTGGGCTATGTGGTGAAGTCTCTCACGCTGCTGTTTTGTGCCCTTCTTTTTTTAAGGCTCAAATTATTACTAACCCTAATGGTTGGGACAAATTGCGCCATCGTGTACGCGGTTGGTTTATTGGCTATTTACAGCGTCGTGACGCACGTCGTCGTGAACAATTTAGTTTCTAAGGGGGATGCATGAATTCGTTATCAACTGCATTACCATCAACAAAAGTCGCATTACAGCCGATTAAAATTGCCATTTTAGCCATGGGCGGCGAAGGCGGTGGAGTACTTGCCGACTGGGTTGTCAACCTAGGTGAAGAAAACGGTTATTTTGCTCAAACGACTTCAGTACCTGGCGTGGCACAGCGCACGGGGGCCACAATTTATTATGTGGAATTATTCCCAGGTGCTGACAACCCACAAACGCCTTCTCCTGTATTAGCGCTTATGCCGATGCCCGGTGATGTTGATGTCGTTTTGGCCTCTGAGTTAATGGAAGCAGGCAGAGCAGTACAGCGCGGTTTTGTTACCCCAGAGCGCACAACATTGATTAGTTCAACACACCGCGTTTACTCCATCGCGGAAAAATCCGCTATGGGCGATGGGCGAGTCGATAGCCAAGCATTAATTCGCCACACTGCGGCATCTGCGCGTCAGTTTATTCACTTTGATATGGCTCAAGCAGCACAAGAAAGTGGCAGTGTGATTAGTGCTGTTTTATTTGGTGCGCTGTTTGGTTCCGGTGTTTTACCATTTAGCCGCGCACAATTTGAAGAAACGATTGTACGTGGGGGCGTTGGCGTAAAACCAAGTTTGCGAGCTTTTACATTAGGAGCAGAAAAAGCAGCTAAACCCGAAGATGCATATCAGCCGGAATCCACAAAGAACATCATATATTCACCAAAAAATAAACAGGTATCGCAATTATTAGCTCGTATCCAACATGAATTCTCTCCTCATGTGCAGTATCTCGTGATTGAAGGGACTCGACGACTTATCGATTACCAAGACCCCGCTTATGCCACTTTGTATTTGGAACGCCTCAATAACCTCTTTGCCCAAAAAGGTGGGCAAGATGAGCGTTTGCAACGTGCGCTTGCGCGCCACTTAGCCCTTTGGATGTCCTATGAAGACACTATCCGAGTGGCTGATCTTAAAATTCGTGATAGCCGTTTTGCTCGCGTTCGTAATGAAGTACAGGCAAAAGATAACCAATTGTTGGATATCAATGAATTCATGCATCCAAGAATTGAAGAGATTTGCGAAACGCTTCCCAAAAATTTAGGTCGTTGGTTAATGCGTCCACATTGGTTACACAAAGCGCTTCGCAAAATGACCGAAAAAGGGCGCACGATCACTACCAGTTCTTTATTTGGTTTTTTACAGTTGTATGTATTAGCCACATGGCGAAAAGGTCGGCGTTCGACATTACGTTATCAACTAGAAACGCAGCGTATCGAAAAGTGGCTAGCGGCTGTAATTGAAGCAGCGAAAGCTAACCCTGCACTTGCAACCGAAATTACCCAATGCCAACGCGTGGTTAAGGGGTATAGCGACACTCATGCGAGAGGGTTGCGTAATTTTAAAATCTTAATGGACATCGTTGCGCAGCAAGGGAACAAACTCACCCCCATTAATTTACGTGAACTACGTGAAGCCGCATTGGCCGATGAACATGGGAAAGAATTGGAAAAATGCCGTCAACGTTTAGCGATGAATTAAGGATAACATCATGAGTTTACTGACATTTACTAAGCCACATAAAATTCATTTTTCGGAGTGTGACCCCGCAGGGATTGTGTTTTACCCCCAGTATTTCGTGATGTTTAACAATTTACTTGAACGTTGGGTTGATGAATTAGTCCCTCAAGGCTTTGCGGGTTACATCATGGAACAGCGCTTTGGTTTGCCGACGGTACACCTAGAAGCGGAGTTCAAGGCCATTAGCAAAATGGGGGATAACGTGATGCTAGAGCTGCATGTACAGCGTATTGGTCGCAAGTCTCTGACGTTACATCAACGCTGTGTCGGTGTTGATGGAGTACTGCGCATGCAAGTGACGCAAACTTATGTCACGACGTCATTAGAAACGCATCAAGCCATCCCCATTCCAGACGCCTTGTATCAGGCATTAACCGCTCAGCAACCAGTGTAAGTAAAGGAGAAGTTCCATGAATATTGTGTGTATTGGCGGTGGTCCCGCAGGGCTTTATTTCGGGTTGCTGATGAAACTACAGAACCCAAAGAACCGTGTAGTGGTGGTGGAACGTAATCGTCCTTATGACACTTTTGGCTGGGGAGTGGTATTTTCTGATGCCACGCTCAGTAATTTGCGCCAAGCGGACCCAGTTTCTGCCAAAACGATTTCTGCAGAATTTAGTCACTGGGATGATATCGATGTGCACTTTAAAGGTGTATGTAACCGCAGCGGTGGTCATGGGTTTATCGGCATTGGGCGTAAAAAATTACTCAATATATTACAAGACCGTTGTGTGGAATTGGGGGTGGAGCTGGTATTCGAAACCCAAGTAACGGATGACCAAGCGATTGCTCGTGAGTACCAAGCTGATTTGCTTATCGCTTCTGATGGCATTAATAGTGCGGTACGTACGCGTTATGAAACCGTATTTAAACCCGATATTGACCAACGTCGTTGCCGTTTTGTTTGGCTAGGTACAAAGAAGATTTTTGACGCCTTTACCTTCTTATTCGCTAAAAATGAGCACGGATGGTTTCAAGTTCATGCCTATCAATTTCAAGAAGGGTTATCGACCTTTATTGTGGAGACGACGGAAGAAACCTGGCTTAAAGCTGGTATTGACCAAATGTCCCAAGAGGATGGCATCGCTTATTGTGAAAAACTATTTGCGCCGTGGCTTGATGGTGAAAAACTGATTGCTAACGCAGCGCATTTACGTGGTGCCGCAATTTGGATCCGCTTCCCTCGGGTCATTTGTGGAAATTGGGTGCATTGGACGCAGCCCACACAAGGTAAAGACGTTCCCGTAGTATTGATGGGCGATGCCGCTCATACCGCCCATTTCTCTATTGGCTCTGGAACTAAATTAGCACTAGAAGATGCTATCGAGCTGTGTGAAAGCTTGAAAACTTCAGGGGGTGATTTACGTAAAGGGCTTGAGCATTACCAGAAGGTTCGCAGTGTCGAAGTACTAAAAATTCAGAATGCGGCACGCAATTCGACAGAATGGTTTGAAAATGTCTGTCGTTATGAAAACTTAGCACCAGAGCAATTTGCTTACTCCCTCTTAACACGCTCACAGCGTATATCCCATGAGAATTTGCGTGTGCGTGATGCTGTATGGTTGGAAAACTATGAGCAGTGGTTTGCAGAACAAACCGGTGTCACTTCAACGGCAAAAACACCGCCTATGCTAACGCCTTATCACGTACGGGGTGTCACGCTTAATAACCGAGTGGTTGCATCACCGACACTATTGTATTGCGCTAGTCAGGGCGTACCCGACGATTTTCATTTGGTACATTTGGGTAGCCGTGCATTAGGCGGTGTGGGTCTAGTGATGACTGAAATGACGGCTATAGCCCCCGATGCCCGTGTGACAAAAGGCTGTGCCGGTATTTGGAATGACGAACAAGTTATTGCTTGGCAGTGAGTGACTGATTTCGTTCATCAAAAAACGGATGCCAAAATTGGCATTCAATTAGGCCATGCGGGACGTCGTGGTTCAACTCAGCGAGGGTGGGAGAAAGAAAACCACCCACTGGATGCAGATAACTGGCCGTTAGTTTCTGCTTCAGCGTTGCCTTATTTACCGAATATCTCACAAACACCGGTAGAGCTATCCGAGGCGCAAATGACTACGGTGATTGACCAATTTGTTGCTGCAGCAAAACGAGCGGAAATGGCGGGTTTTGACTGGCTTGAACTGCAAGCAGGGCATGGTTATTTACTCTCAAGCTTTATTTCGCCGTTAACTAATCAGCGTACAGATAACTACGGTGGAACGTTGGAAAACCGCTTACGTTTTCCGTTAGCCGTCATTAGTGCTGTGCGTCAAGTGTGGTCAAAACCTTTGACTGTTCGTATTTCATCGACGGACTGGGTGGATGGTGGGACGACAGTTGATGACGCAGTAGAAATTGGTCGTGCAATAAAGCAAGCGGGGGCCGATATGATTGATTGCTCTTCAGGTGAAGTGTCACCGCAACAGCAACCAGTTTATGGTCGGATGTACCAAACACCAATGGCAGACCGTATTCGTAATGAAGCTGGAATACCGGTTATTGCTGTAGGGGCTATTACTGATGCAGACCAAGTCAACAGCATTATTGCCGCTGGACGGGCGGATTTATGTGCTTTATCTCGACCATTACTTTCTGACTCTGCATGGGTCCTACATGAATGTGCGCGTTATGGGTGGGAAACTCGTTGGCCGGCATCGTATGAATATGGGCGTCAGCAACTCGTTCAATCCTTGAAATCGCGTTAAAGGCTTTGGCAAACAAAGAGGAAAACAGCATGAGTACACACTCCCATGACCAATATCGAGAAAATGTGGCAGGGCGCGCTGATGTGGCAGACACCCCTGAGCTAGTGGCGTATTACCAAGAACTAGATGCGTTGAAGACAGGTGCATTATGGACGGTTGCAAACAAGATTGAACCGTGGCAGCCCAAATCAAGCTCAGTTCCTGTGTTGTGGCGCTACCGTGATTTACGCGAACATGTGTTGCGCTCAGTTGAACTGGTGACACCAGAAAAAGCGGGGCGTCGCGTGATTTATTTAAATAACCCAGGCCGCCAAGATGTCGCTGCTGCAGTCGGTTGGTTATATTCAGGTCTACAAGTCATGCACCCAGGAGAAGCCGCTTCGGCTCATGCCCATTCGTCCTCCGCATTGCGGTTTATTATGGAAGGGCGTGGGGCATACACTATTGTCGAAGGGCAAAAAATGATGCTAGAAGCCAATGACTTTGTACTGACACCGAATGGGACATGGCATGAACACGGTGTTGCGGAGGATGGCTTACCCTGTATCTGGCAAGATGGGTTAGATATCCCCTTAGTCAATGCCATGGAAGCTGGGTTTTATAAAGTGCATCCTGACTTGCATCAAGTGCAAACACGACCTATCGACTACCCAGTTGGCATGTGGGGTGGAACCGCATTACGCCCTCACGATATTGGCTGGGATAAACCTTATTCACCGTTATTTAAATACCAATGGGGGCCAACCTACGAGGCATTATGCCGTGCGGCGAAAGCAGCGGATGGCTCAGTATTTGATGACATTTTAATGCACTACACCAACCCACTAACTGGCGGACCTGTGATGCCAACTATTGGGGCAAGCATGCAATTACTGCGTCCGGGATTTGTAGGTAAGGCTCATCGCCATACGGGGAGTTTTATTTATCAAGTGGCGAAAGGGCAAGGGTACTCCGTGATTAATGGACAACGTTTTGATTGGCAAGAGCGTGATATTTTCTGCGTGCCATCGTGGATGTTCCATGAACATGTGAATACCTCACAAACCGAAGATGCATGTCTGTTTTGCTTTAATGACTTACCCGTAATGCACTCTTTGGGGCTCTATTATGAAGAAGCTCTAGTCGAAAATGAGGGGCACCAGAAAGTCGTTACCTAGGTGAATGTCATGTTTCTTATTGATTAATTTAATTATTTTACTATTCCAATTTACGTGAAGAAGTGAGTGAGGCAACCACCTCATTCAAGGAGAAAGAGAATGCGCTTAATAACTTATCGTTCTGATGTGACCGCGGCAGCTCGTTTAGGAGCAATTGTTAACCATCAAGTAGTTGATTTAGCTCTTCTTGCTCAAGAGCAAGGGTTGTACTTGCCTGACAACATGTTGGATTTTATCGATTTAGGTCCACAAGGTGTGCGTGTTGGTACAGAACTTCTAAATACATATCAAGGGCAATTCCCCGCAGGGACTGCGTGGCCGGTACAAAATGTGAAAATCTTGGCACCGATCCCCCGTCCACGTAAAAATATTTTTGGTATTGGCTTGAACTATGTTGAACACGTGGCGGAGTCCAGCCGCACACTAGACACTTCAAAAGAGCTTCCAAAACAACCCGTTATTTTTTCTAAACCACCAACCACAGTGATTGGACCGGGAGATGCTATTGAACATAATGCCAAAATTACCCAACAATTAGACTGGGAAGTCGAGTTGGCAGTGATTATCGGCACGCGTGCGAAAAGTGTCGCGGCAAAAGATGCGCTTAATTATGTGTTTGGCTACAGCTTGATGATTGATATGAGTGCGCGTGATTGCCGCCGTGCAGGACAGTGGATTTACTCAAAAGGGCAAGATACCTATGCGCCATTTGGGCCTTGCATTGTGACTGCTGATGAGATCCCAGATCCTCACACCTTAGAGCTAAGCTTGAAGGTGAATTGTGTAACCAAACAATCCTCAAATACACGCCATATGCTATTTAATGTGAATACATTGATTGAAGATATTAGCCAAGGGATCACATTAGAACCCGGTGACATTATTGCCACAGGTACCCCTGAAGGGGTCGGAGCGGGGAGAACGCCACAAGAATGGGTATGGCCAGGCGATGTGATTGAAGCATATGTTGAGAATATTGGTGAATTGCGCCATCCAGTTGTCGCCGTTTAAGGGGGAAGCATGCTTAATTTGCAGACATTTAAAGCCGCTGCGGTACAAGCTGCTCCGGTGTTTCTTGATACCAATGCGACGGTAGATAAAGTTTGCCATTTAATTGAAGAGGCGGCTGATAACGGAGCAAAATTGGTGGCATTTCCAGAGGTTTTTATTTCTGGTTACCCTTATTGGAGTTGGGTGATGAACCCGATAGATGGCAGCCCATGGTTTGAAAAACTGTGCAAATCTGCCATTGAAGTCCCAGGGCCTGAAATACAAAAAATTGCTCAAGCTGCAGCACGCCATCACATCAATGTTGTGATTGGTGTGAATGAGCGAAATCCTAATGGCATTGCTACGTTATATAATACATTAGTGACAATTTCTGATGAAGGAAGAATTCTGGGACGTCATCGTAAATTAGTCCCAACATGGGCAGAAAAATTGACGTGGGCAAATGGAGATGCCTCTTCACTAAAAGTTCACCAAACCAGTATTGGGCCACTTGGGGCGTTGGCGTGTGGGGAAAATACCAATACATTGGCCCGCTTTGCCTTATTGGCGCAAGGCGAGTTAGTCCATATTGCGAGCTATATCGCCTTACCCGTTGCACCAAAAGATTATGACATGGCCGAGGCGATCCGTTTACGTGCTTCAGCCCACTGTTTTGAAGGCAAAGTCTTTACGGTTGTTTCGTGTTCGACAGTGTCAGAAGAAATTATTGATGCAATGTCTGCAACTCATCCAGAAGCACGCGAGTTACTGGCTCGACCAAACAGTGCTTTCTCAGGGATCATTGGTCCTGATGGGCGGGTTGTAGGCCAACCTTTGATTGACAAAGAAGGGATTGTTTACGGCGAAATTGATTTGAACCGCTGTATTCAGCCACGACAAATGCATGATATTACAGGGCATTATAACCGTTTTGATATCTTTGATTTACAAGTAAACCGCCGACCATTAACGGCAGCACGTTTTCACGGTAATGGGCAAGAAAGTGAAGCCTTAAACACATTTCCAGAATCAAGTGAGTCATTTGGGGAGAACGAGATATGAGTTTAGTACGTACATATCGTATCGGGCAGATTGTCCCGTCATCAAATACCACGATGGAAACAGAAATTCCGGCTATATTACGCGCAAGAGAAGCGCTGTTTGCGGAGCGCTTTACCTTTCATTCAAGCCGTATGCGTATGCAAAAAGTTACCAAAGAGGAGTTGGCAAAAATGGACTCCGATAGTGACCGCTGTGCTATTGAATTGTCAGATGCTGCAGTTGATGTTCTGGGATATGCCTGTTTAGTTGCGATTATGAGCATGGGGAAAGGTTACCATCGCATTTCAGAAAAACGTTTATTTCAACGTACGGTAGATAACGGCCATCCAGCACCTGTAGTGACGAGTGCAGGGGCATTAGTTGATGGCCTACATGCGATGGGGGCTAAAAAAGTGTCTATTTTAACGCCGTATATGAAGCCGTTGACGCAGTTAGTGATTGATTATATTGAAAGCGAAGGCATTGAAGTGGTAGATAGTATTTCATTGGAAATTCCAGATAATTTAGACGTGGGGCGGCAAAACCCATTAGCACCAGTGGAAATTACGAAAAAACTCAACACCCAAGTAGATGCAATTGTGGCTTCTGCATGTGTACAAATGCCTTCGCTACCCTCAATACAATTAATTGAAGACCGAGTTGGTTTACCAGTACTGTCTTCTTCGGTGGCAACTACTTATATGATGCTAAAAAAGCTGGGTTTAGAAACTCGTGTTGATGGGTTTGGTTCCTTGTTGAGTGGAAAGTTTTAGCTGAATTATCGCCGACTTCTGCTACTCTTGAGCGGTTGTAATCAAATGCAATAATTCAAGAGTTTATCAAGGGGAGCGAATGGCAAACTCAAAGGTTTTTGTTGATAATTACTTGCCTGCCCTGTTGGGGCAGGCTTGGATGTTAGTTTCATCGGAATTTCATGCCATTGTTGAAAAAAAAGGGTTGTCAGTCTTAGAGTGGCGAGTGCTATCTACACTAGCAGGCAATGGCTCGATGGGGATCACTGAGCTGTCACAAAAAACGGTCAGAAAACAACCGACAATTACTCGCGTACTACAACGGTTAGAGCAGCAGGGACACGTGGTTCGCCACAGTAACCATAATGGAAGTGATAAGCGCATAACACTTGTTAGTGTGACATCAAGTGGAATGTCACTGGTCGATGGCTTACTTGTTGCAGCTCAGCAACACGAAGAAGCCGTTTTAGCCCCTTTGGGGTTGCGTAAAAGTAAGCTCCTTAAGCAAGTACTACAAGAACTTGTTGAGCGGCACAGTATAGAAAACACCAATACAGCTGATAAAAGTACTTCGGATAAAAATAATGCAAAAATGGTAAAAAGGAAAAAATCAGGCAGTCAAAATTTATCCAAAGAAACAACAAAGTAGTCGATTAATGATGGTTTAGTCCTATTTTTGATGGCAATACACAGCTTATTATTGATATTGCGTTTAACTATCTATTTATCAAATAGATAAATAAGTTTTTTATGGGTATTTAAGTCAGTGATGATTCTTCGCAACCTGATGATAAATAGGCTATTTCTTAATTTTATTATTTTTGTATCGATTGATTAATTGCCACTTTACATTGATTCAATTTATCTATTTACTTCATAACTGATAATTAATGATTAGCTAAACATGGAGCAATCAATGTCAGTAGTGACACTTGTACTCGTTTTTTTATTAGCCGTTGTTGTGAGCGTTTTTGTTTCACGACTGCTCAAAGATATTATTCCATTACCCCTGATCCAGATAGCACTAGGGGCTGGCTTGTCTTTATACGGTTTTACAGTTGAATTTGAACCTCATCTATTTCTGTTTTTATTTATTCCCCCTTTATTGTTTCTTGATGGCTGGCGTATTCCTAAAGAAGCCTTATTTCAAGAAATTAAGCCGATCATGTCGTTAGCTATTGGTCTAGTGGTAGTAACGGTTATTGGTATGGGCTTCTTTATACATTGGTTAATTCCAGCTATTTCTTTGGCCGTCGCTTTTGCGTTGGCAGCTATTTTGTCGCCTACAGACCCAGTTTCCGTGTCTGCCATGACGGTCAATTCCCCATTGCCATCGCGAATGGCGCATATCCTAGAGGGGGAGTCATTGCTGAATGATGCAACGGGTTTGGTGTGTTTCAGTTTTGCGGTAGTTGCTGCATTAACTGGCACATTTTCTCTTGCTTCAGCGGCTGGGCAATTTGTATTCGTGGCGTTTGGCGGAATTTTAATTGGTTTGCTAGTGGCTTGGGCAATTGGTTGGTTAAACCAATTATTGGTTAAGCGTACAGGGGAAGAACCTGCTATTCAGATAATGATCAGCTTATTGATGCCATTTACGGCTTACTTGTTAGCTGAACATTTACATGTTTCTGGTATTTTAGCGGCAGTGGTTGCCGGTATTGCCATGCACTATGAAAAAATCGCAGGGCGTATGCAAGCCGCCACTCGTATGCAAAGTAAAGCGGTGTGGGATACGGTACAAACCGCGTTGAACGGGATGATTTTCATCTTGTTAGGCGAACAGTTACCGGGTATGTGGACAAATATGCCTGCTGTAGCAGAGGCCGCGGGTGCGAGCCATCCTTGGATGCTATTTGTTTATGTGGCAATTATTACCGTGACATTGGCCGTTTTACGCTTTAGCTGGGTGTGGATCTCGATGACTTTAACCGTCTTCCATAAGCGCCGTCGAGGTAAAGAAGCGGATGTTATGCATATTCGCATGATGGCGGTGATGGCGACAGCGGGTGTGCGTGGAGCGATTACATTAGCGGGTATTCTCACGTTACCTTTATTGATGCCTGATGGTTCATTATTTCCGAATCGTGACGTGGCTATTTTCTTAGCGATGGGGGTGATTTTATGTTCACTACTGATTGCCAGTATTGCACTGCCTATTTTAACGAAAGGGTTGGTACAAGACTTACCTTATGATAATGACGAAATTCGAGCGCGCTTGGCCTTAAATGAAGCTGCAATGGCACATTTACGTGACCTGATGAATCACCCATCGGATGATATGGATGAAATTGCCATGCGTACTGAGGTTGGGGCTCAATTATTAGAAATTTATGGTAGACGACTCGATAACTCAGATGAAACTGAATCAGATGTCTATGATTTACACAAAATGATTGATATGGAACGTGAGATGTCCAAATCAGCGTTAAAAGCGAAACGGGACGCGTTATATCAAATGCGTAAAAGCAAAAATATCAATGAAAGGGTATATCACCGTTTACGTGATGAACTTGATTTAAAAGAAGAAACGCTTAATCACCATAAAAATGGTAAACATTAGTTAGAGAAAAATGACCTGAATTTATTCAGGTCATTTTTTTATGAATGTCATTCAAGTAGGTTTGACGGTTTGTATAGATTGCTGATAAGTTAGTAATAATTCTATTTAGGAAATTTATATGTTACAAGGCACTGTTAGCTTAAGCATTATTATTACCATCACATAGTGGTGGGGATAAGCTACATCCTAAACCCGCCAGATAAGGCGGGTTTTTTGTCCTTATCTGGTTAATTCTTCAGTAAGGAGCTATTTATGAATTTAACAGAAGCCTCACCATCATTAAAAAACCCGCCTCGTTTGCATTTTCTTTGTGGCAAAATTGCTTCAGGGAAATCGACATTAGCAAAACAACTGGCTAACTCCCCCCGTACTATTTTGCTCTGTGAAGATGAATGGCTTGCCGCCCTTTATCCTAATGAAATCACTGAACTGGCTCACTATGTTGAAAAAAGTATCCTAGTGAAGCAAGTATTAGAAGGCCATATTAAGCAATTGATACAGGCTGGGAATAATATTGTGATGGATTTTCCTGCGAATACACCGATGCAGCGGCAATGGTTAACGTCATTGGCACAGGCATCTGATGTCCCTTATGTATTTCATGTATTACAGGTAAGTAATGACGAGTGTAAAGCAAGACTTGCAGCGCGGAATTTAGCAGGGGAAAACCCATTTCAAACATCTGAAACGCAGTTTGATTTAATTACGGCACATTTCTCTTATCCAAAAAGTAGCGAGCAGTTAATCTGCAAATTTTACCCATAGAAATAACAGGTCTGAGTAATAAACCTCTGGAGGATACTTATTACTCAGATTTATAGTCATTTAGGGCGATACATTTTTAAATTTTGCTGTTGTTCTATCCAATAATAATCGGCGGGTCCTCCTGCACGCAATAGTGGCTTCTGGCCAGCACAGTCATATAATCCATCATTCAATGCGGACTCATCAATATGCACCATGATAACCTCTCCCATCACCATCCAAGTATCCAATAACTGGCCATCAGCACGTTTCAGTTGTTGGTATTGCGTGACAACACATTCCATTGAAACGGGTGTTTGAGCGATGCGAGGGGGTGAAACTAATGTTGAAGGGAGAGTGGATAGCCCCGTTAATGCAAATTCGCTTTCACCATGTGCCAATGTAGCACTACTCATATTTACCTTTTCGCCAAGTGCAAGAGTTGCGAGGTTATACACAAACTCCCCTGTTTCGATGGCATTAGTTACTGAATCTTTTTTACCAACACTCGAAAAGGCCAATATAGGTGGTGAATAATTGAAAATATTGAAAAAACTATAAGGAGCTAGATTGGCTCTACCTTTACTATCACAGGTTGATATCCAACCAATAGGCCTAGGGCCAATGAGTGATGGGATAGGATCATGGGGGAGCCCGTGACCCTGCAGTGGTTGGTAGCTATAGAATTTTTCTATCATTTTGGAGTCCTTTTTAACTTTACTTTAACGGATATTTGAACAAGGTGTTAGGTGTTTAAATAAAAAATGCGATTAATGCATAAATAATGCAGTAAGTGGATATTCTATTTTTAATTTTGCTTATATTAACGCTTGAGGATATAACTCAATATAACAATAATAAATTAAATAGTAATTGATGATTATCTTTATTTTATTTATGAGTGTTAGCATTGACTTCATTGTTTAACTCTATTTTTGTGTAAATCTAGTGGGTTTATTCGTTTTAATTGGTAGTGTTGCTTTATTCTTTTTGTTTTATTTTGTCCGGTACGTTAATATTTTAAATTTAATTTATTTATTTTGCTATTATTTTATCTGCAATGTTGTTTAATTTGTTGATTTTTTTGTTTATTTCTGCAGTTTTATAAAATATATAATAGGTGTTATATAATTTAATAGGAAATAACTATCAAATTATATATGTTCGATCGATACAAACGTATTTACAGGCTTAATTAATAAACCTATATTTAAAATTAATTGTTTCTATCTGTGTTTGGATATATCCACTTTTTTACATGAAAATAATCTATCTTTTAAGTAAGGTTGGCTAATTAAATTTTTTATATGGGAGTGTTTTTTGTTGGAATTAATATGATAAAAACGGATGCATTATTACGTCGAGATGTTGGGTTATTTTTAAGGCAAGCAAGAATTGATAAATCATTAACAGGATACCAATTAGCGAAAATATTAAAAATAAGTCAACAGCAGATTTCTCGTTATGAAAGAGGAGAAACTGGTATTAATATTGAAACGTTAAATATTTTTTTGAACGTATTAGAAAAAAATTGGTTAGAGTTCTTTTTTAAAGTATTAGTGAACCATTCAAGTGAAATTGCAGATATAAGAACACAAGATGAAATTTTTTATCTCATCGAAAGAACATTTTTCTACTATTATGGGAAACTAAAAACCAGATGATTTTCAATGGATTTTTTATTGAGATAGTAATTTACATATATTGTAGTTCTTAGTTTTTGTGTCCTCTTTAATTGGATTAAATATGGAAATTAGACTTACGCTATTAAATTTTTAATGGTGTATTTGTTGTAGTTTAATTTTTTAATTGAAAGGAAAAATATATGCGATTAACCAAATTAAATATTGCCCCCAAATTATCAAAATCATCTCGGTTATTTATTTTTACTGCATTGATGACGGTTTTTTTGTCAGCAAATTCTGCGGCAGACAATACCGGTACAGTTGATTTCGAAGGTGTCGTTGTGAGCACGCCTTGTAATATAGCGCAATCCTCACTAAAGCAACTTATTGATTTTGGACAGTTATCTCGCAGAGCATTGGAAAATGGTCGCGTAGCTGAAGTGAAATTTAATATTGAATTTACGGGATGCGATTTCGCTGATTTTGATACTGATGCAGCCGGAAAACCCATTGCTGTTAAATCAATGGAATTAGTGTTTACAGGCCAAAGTTATGCGGATGCAACAAATACTTTGCTTTCTACTTCTGCGGGTAATACCAACAATGTGGGAATTGGCATTGATGGATTTGAATTTGGAAAAGCGAAAGATGTGTTCTCACGCATTATCAATAAAAAGGGAGATAACGTGCTGTCTTTCAAAGCGTTAGCAAAGGCTGTTGATACGACGAAAAGTGTATCGGAAGGTAGGTTCAGTGCGGTAACAAACTTTCGTATTACCTATCAATAACTAAATTATTTAACCGCCAGCATTGGCTGGTGGTTAAATGAGAGCCAGTAGAAGAGGTGTCGTGGTGAGCTATCAAAGGACTATGGATATAACAGTGCTGCTGGTAATGCTTATTTTTAGCATTCATTCATATGCAGACATCAAAAGCGTTAAACCCCACAGCGTCAGTGCAATAACATTACTCAGGGGTAGCGTCATTGATGCACCGTGCTCAATAACATTGCAAAATCGCTATCAAACTATTGATTTTTCTTCTTTGGCTCTCGCTTTGTTGTCAAATAGCTTGCAAAGAGAAATGCATGATCAGCCTTTTATTATCGAGTTACAAGATTGCGGCAGTGTCTATTCAACCGTTGATCTAAAACATGGAAGATACGCTTTGTTGGCCAAAATACACAATATATTGATGCTTTTATACTACAAGGTGCTTCCGAAGGGGTGGGTATTTCGGTATTAGATAATTCAAAAAGACGATTACAGCCTAATAAGGATTATTCATTATCTGACAATGTGTTGTATCAAGATAAATCAGGTTACAGCCTTTTCCTTCGTTATTTCTTACGTCTGGAATTAACCGGACAACCGATCCAAGCAGGTCGTTATTACGGACTGCTCCGCTTTTTCATCGATTACCAATAACACGCACGAAGAATACGTTTCTATGAGCTTCATTTTGAAGATGCACTCTTATTGCATTTAATCTGGTATAGCGAGGATGGTATAGAGCATGGTGTTCAAAATTAACGCGAAATTGAAGCTGGTTTGGCGCATTGCTTTTCTGTTATCGGGTCTTATGGGATGCAAAGTATTTGCCTCTGAATTTAATACAGATGTTTTAGATGCGGATGATATTCAGAATATTGATATGAGCCAGTTTTCAGTAGCTGGGTATACGCTACCAGGAAATTATGTTTTTACTCTTTTTGTTAATGGACAACGCTTAGGGGCACCCCGTGATATCTCCGTTTATGAAAATAAGCCAATCGCCGGAGAATCAACCCAAGTCACACAAACTATCTGTATTCCTCCAGATGTTCTTGAATTAATTGGTTTAAAGCGTTCGGCGATGGAGAAAGTAACACTTACCCATAATGGGAAATGTCTCGACTTTTCTGCGTTAACGGGGGTTCAAACAGCCATCGAGCTCAGTACATTGTCGTTGAAAATGACGGTTCCACAAATATGGATGGAATACCGCGACCCTTACTGGGTACCCGCTAATTTATGGGAAGAGGGGATCGGTGGTGTATTTATTGATTACAACGCGAATATTTCAGCAACCAAAGAAACGGATAATCATCGGCAAGTTTATTTATCGAGTAATGGGATCACCGGGGTGAATTGGGGGGCTTGGCGCTTACGTGGCGATTACAGTACATCTTACCAAAAACAACGGGGTGATTATCCGCAGGAAAAACACAACTTTGATTTTACTCGTCTTTATGCATTTACCTCATTGAAAGATAGTGCCTCAATCTTTACGTTGGGAGAAAATTATTTCTATTCGGATATTTTTGAATCTTGGCAATATACCGGTTTTTCTTTAGAAAGTGATGACCGCATGCTGCCGCCTAAATTAGTGGGGTATGCACCTGAAATTATTGGTGTTGCAAATACGAATGCAATTGTGATTGTTCGCAGCCAAGAACGCATTATCTCTGAAACGGCAGTTCCTCCCGGCCCATTTCGTATTCAAACACTTGATAGCGGCATTCGTGGTGTATTAGATGTGACCGTCCGCGAAGAAAATGGGGAAGAGAGTAAGTTTAGTATCAGTACGGCCTCGTTGCCTTATTTAACACGTCCCGGGCGCGTCATTTATAAAGTTGCCATGGGAAAGACGCGTTATGACAATCGGCATTTAACAGGGGAGCCTGTTGTAAGTGGTGAATTATCATATGGTGTTTCAAATGCATGGTCCTTATATGGAGGCACTCAGCTTAATGGTTATTACCAAAGTGCAGCGTTAGGAATAGGGCGAGATCTTTTTTCAATAGGTGCGGTTTCTTTTGATATCACACAATCTTTTGCCGATTTTTCAGATAAAAGACGCCAAGGACGCTCTTATCGCGTTAATTACGCAAAATCTTTCGATGAGCTACGTACAGATATTACCTTTGCGGGCTACCGTTTTGCTGACAAAGAATACCGAACACTCACGCAATTTATGGATGAGGAGAGAATAGGTTATGGTACTCAGGCAGCAAAAGAAAATTATCAATTATATTTAAATAAATATTTCGATGATTTTAATATTTCTCTTAATTATCAATATAGTACTTATTGGCAGCATGACTCACAAACACAATACGGTTTATACGTTAATGCGCCTTTAAATTTCCCTCTTCTGTCCCAAAATGCGGCAAATTTATCATTATCAGCGAGCCGTACAGAGCGAGACAATGGTAATGAAGATGATGCCATTAATCTGTATCTCACTGTACCGTTATTTCGTGGACATAGTGTCACATTCTCTGAGCTCTACTCACGCTCAGCGGGAAATAACCAATTTAATCATCAGGTTGGATATAGTGGCTATGGAGATCAGGATAATTTCAATATCAATGTTGGTTATAACCATGGGCAAAATATTGATAATCAAGTCAGTTTGAGTGGCTTCTATTCACGAGATATCTCTCAAGCAAGTACATCTATAAATGCAAGCTATGTACCAGATCAGTACCACAGTATTGGTGGGTCAATCAATGGTGGGCTCACATTAACCTCTAAAGGGGCAGCACTGCACCGCTCAGCGCACGGTGATACACGACTTATGATTGAAACACCGGAGGTAAGCGGTGTTCCTCTCGAAAATGGTGTAACTAAAACTAATGCATTTGGATTGGCCGTTATTCCCAATGTGAATAGTTATCGAAAATCTACTGCTTCAATCAATACCAGCCAGTTACCCGATGATATAGAAAGCCTCGATCCCTCAACGGATATTACGTTAACCAAAGGTGCCATCGGTTATCGCAGCTTATCGGTGATGAAAGGCGAAAAGTTATTTGCTGTTTTTGCTTTGTTAGATGGAAAACACCCACCTTTTGGTGCCAGTGTACGTAATAAAAATAACCAAGAATTGGGGCTCGTGGGTGAAGGCGGTGTGACGTGGCTAGTGGGGGTATCACCTCAAGAAAAGTTGTCGTTGTATTGGAATAACCAGCTGCAGTGCGAGTTATCCCTACCTGAAAAATTAAATGAGCTTACTGATTTGTTATTGCTGCCATGCTCTTCAGTCAAAGCGGTCCGTTCAGTTGATTCATCATCAAGTAAATGATTGTGAGGCTAATTATGTGGAAATTAGATATCTGTTATCAATGGGTTGTGAGGGTGCTGTTTGTTATATCAATATTATCATTTAATACTCATGCAGCAGTGACCTTGGATCGAACTCGGATCATTTTCCCTGGGGATGCGAAATCGATCAATATCAAGATAGCCAATGATAACCCAGAAGAGGCGTATCTCGCGCAAAGTTGGATTGAAGACCCGCAAGGTAACAAGTTAATAAAAGGAGCGTTATTAGCCACGCCTCCTCTACAGCGTGTCGAGCCGAATAGCCAAAGCTTAGTTCGTTTGAGTCTGACGCCTTTATTTAGTCAGTTACCGCAAGATAGGGAATCCGTATTTTATTTTAATTTACGAGAAGTCCCGCCTAAATCTCATGATGCGAATACCTTACAAATTGCTTTGCAATCGCGGGTGAAGCTTTTTTATCGGCCCTCGTCCATTTTAGCTGAGTCAGAAACAAACTGGGCACATAAGGTCACACTAATGAAGACCAATAAAGGGTATCAACTTAATAATTCAACACCTTTTAATTTGACGGTTATTGGCTTGGGTAATAACCAAAAACAGTCTGAACAAAGTCAATTCGAGGTGGTGATGGTACCACCGAAATCCACCCAAGAATTTGTTTCCCAGCCGCTGACAAAGCCACATTTAACCTATATCAACGACTATGGCGGAAAACCGACTTTGGCTTTTCGTTGCCAGCAAGAGGTTTGCACTGTGGTTGATGAACGTTAGTTAAGTTAGGAAATATGCCTAGCATTAATAATAGAAGGAGTAATGCATTGATAAAATATATGCTTATCGGCTTATTTTTCATCAGTAGCATGGTCATCAGTGGCGTGATAGGCGGGATGGCTTCGGCTAGCGAGTTTTTAAATCATACTGCAGTGAATGAATCGCATTATGAAGATTCAAATAGTGGATGGTTAGAAGTCAGCGCTCAATTATTCAATTCACCTTGTCACTTAAAAATATCAACCTCAGCGGTGATGCTGACTCAATGTGGCGCAGGCGATGCCTTTTCTGCCAACAAAATGCAAACAACGCCCGCACAAATACGTTTTTATGATGTGCAAAATGGGAATGTTACGGCTATAGAGAAAATAAATCTATTAAATGGCAATAATCTCATTTACCCCCCTGTTTCAATGCACAAATCGAATTTATTACGGCTGGAGGTGGTTTATGAGTAAGGCTATTTTACTTTTAAGCCTTGGATTCCCTATTTTCGCTTGGAGTATGGACAGCTTAGATGTGGAGTTTAGTGGTATTTTAGTCAATAAAACCTGTCAGTTAGCGGCTGATTCTATCAATAAGCGGGTAACAATTGAAAATATACGTTTGAAGTCGATTAATGACAATATTCCTAGTGATATCACCCCCTTTTTTATCACGATTGAAAAATGTAGCCAAGCCGACCTGAATAAGATGATTAAGATTACCTGGAAAAGCCCAAAACAGGTCGCTGTAGAGGGTGATAATTACCTTGGAACGGATGGAAATAGTGGTGTACTGCTCGGTGTAGTTGATAAGCAAAGAGTACTTGTTACTTGGGATAAGTCGATTGAGGTCACACCGGTTACGGTTACGGATGGGACTCAACAATTGGAATTTGGTGTATTTGTTCGTAAAAATCCGCTGAATGAAGCAAAAAAAGGTTTTTTTTCAAGCTCAGCGACTTTTTCATTGGAGTATGAGTAATGAATACAATCAATTGGTTATCTAAATTTGTTTTGTGTTTTTTATTTCTCCCATTTATATCTAAGTCGGATGTCTTAATCGATGTGAGTGCGACGCTAGTCGACCCAGCCTGCCACCTGCGTAGTGAAGATAACAGTACCCCGTTAAAAATCAATTTTGGGGTGATTAATATACCGCATAATTCTGATGATATTTCCCAATCCCATACATTTCCTTTGTATTTAACTGGCTGTAATTGGAATAAATCACTCGGTATTATGATTAACCCCAAAAATAGTAACACTATGGTTTATCAAGGAAAAAGTATTTTATCCACCAGTACTGATGGCCTTGGCATTAATATCAATAATATAACTGGAGGTGTGGCTCATCCACTTGAAGTTAATCAAATTCAGCAAATATTCCCAGAACAAATAGATGCCACTTTGCAGCGAATTATTTTACAAGCTGATCTCGTTAGTACCCTACCAGCGAGCCAACTCCGTGCTGGAAAATTTAGTGCTATTGCCATGATTTCGGTCACTTACTATTAAGGCGGTAATATCGGTTATGTCTAATTTTCAAATCCTATTTCAGGCGGTTTCTTGCTTTATGGTAAAAATACCATTTCCCTTATTTTTGAGGAGAGAATTCTTTAAACAACCATCTGGCTTATCAATGTATTTTCTGGTGGCTATTCTTAGTTTGTATGGAATAAATGCTCATGCAGACTATGCACCTCGAATACAAAATTCCAATTCAGGTTATTCAATTCGGATCGATAGTAATAGTGTTATTGAACCCGTTTCACGGGTTGGCTCTGATGGCAAAAATTATTATCGTGTAGGAAACCCTATTGTTATTGACGGTAATAGTGCTCAAGTGAGCGTGTCTGGCTTGGTTGATTGTGTTGGTAGACGATGGGGAAGTAGCAATACAAGAATTCATTCATCACAGGCATTTCATCGTTTGTTTATGTATGTGGCTTCTGCGGGAGTCACAATTGATGGAAAAACGGCCTACCGGATCAATAACAATTTAGTGATGACGGTGGAAACTCCGATAATGAATTGGATAAATATTGATGCAGGAATGTGCTCATATGCTTATGTGGGGCTTGTTAGGTCTGCTCAAGAGTTTACCAGTCAATTTCCGGTTACTATTACATTTTTCATTAATGAGCAAATTATTGATGGAAAACTGGTTATTCCTGCAATGGATTTAGCGGGCTATGTTCGCGCTTTTACTGAACCTAAAACAGCGCCTCCCTTTGACAGCTGGCCTTTATCTGAATCAACAGTGCCAATGCGTCTTGCAGCTTCTCAGTTAAATGTGAAAGCAATGTGCTCCACGCAAACGAGCTCTGGGCAGGCTAGCACAGTCAATTTGCGACACGGCCAATTAAGTAGTATTCATTACGATAGTTTGGTGACGGAAAGCATCAGATACACGTGTAAATTTGCGGCCTTAACGAAGGTAAGGTTACGGTTAGACTATGTGACAGATGGTGACCCGCAAAAGCGTTTACCGATGAAAGATGCTTCAAATAGAACGATTTACAGTAAGTTAGATATTGTGGATGAACAAACAGGGGCGACGGGGACAGATATTCGTGTAGGAATTCATTCAAATCGCACGATCCATATACGTAGTCGTATTCAAGGAAATAATGCAGACGCAGGAAGTTATCAAGGGTCTGCATGGTTAATTGCCACATTTGACTAAATTGAATTTTTGAATGGTTAGGTGTTATCCACTAATTCTCTGAATAAAACTGGATGGACTTTGCCCTAACCATTTTTTAAACATGGTCGAAAAAGACCCAACGCTGCTGTAGCCTAAATCGAATGCGACCTCGGTAATGGATTTACCCGCAGAAATGTGGGTAATCGCACTTAATAAACAAGCTTGCTGCCGCCAGTCAGAGAAAGATAACCCCGTTTGAGCACCAAAAAAACGGCTAAATGAGCGCTCACTTTTATGTAATTTTGCCGCCCACTCCTGTGGTAATGAGGTGATTTGTGGGGCTTTTAGGAATTCCCGGCACAACTGGGCTAAATGTTCATCCCGTGGAATTGGGGCATAGAAAGGCAGGGGCTCTGCCTGCGCAATTTCATGCAAAATCAATTGGTACATCACACCATCACGGCCATTTAAATCATATTCAATTGGGGTATCAACCGCTTCAAGCAATAGCTGACGAAGTAAGAGCGAAACCCTGAGCACTTCACATTTGTTTCCCCTACGTGGAGCGGCTTTGGGCTCAATGTATAAGCTACGCGTACTGACATTCAACATGCGTGTTTCATGAGGCGTATTACAGGGGATCCAAACACCACTATCAGGAGGTATGACCCATTCGCCATCTGCTGTACTCACTTCAATCAAGCCTGTCGCACCATATAGAAACTGGGCGCGGCGGTGAACGTGAGAATCAAGCAGCACGTTTGGTAGGTAATCAGTGCCGATAGCTAAAACATCACGCGGAGTTGCATCGACCGTTTTTAGAGGAATATTTCGCATAGTAATTTTCTTGGCTGATATTCAAAAGTTATCATCTATTTTCTGAATATAGGCAATTTTTATTGATATAACCACATGTTTTTCATGGTTGGCTGAAATTCCAATGTGTTTGGCGGTTTTTCGAAAGTTGGCAGGCAGGGAAATGATTACTCTAGCGCGGCAACCTAATGTATGCCAGAGGTAGAGTTATCATGGAAAATTATCACGATCAGGCGGATAGCAAGAGTTTGATTGACCCCATAACCCGTCGTCGGTTTATTCAAGGCAGCTCTGCACTCATGGCTGTCCCATTTATTGCCACAAACACGGTCGCATCGACACCAGAAAACCCGAATATCATCCCAACCACAACGCTGGAAAATAACGGTGAGCGAGTGGTCTCGACCTGCAGTAGTTTTGACTGCGGTGGCAAGTGTGATATTCGAGCACATGTTAAAGAAGGTGTGGTGACACGAATTAGTACCCGTCCAGATGCCGATTTAGACGAAGAGATGCCAATCATGCGTGCTTGCGTGCGCGGCCGCAGCTATCGAAAATTTGTTTATCACCCAAATCGCCTGAAATACCCGATGAAGCGCGTGGGTAAACGTGGCGAAGGGCGCTTTGAGCGCATTAGTTGGGAAGAGGCGACAACATTGATTGCTGACAATATGCAGCGTATCAACGCCCAATATGGCCCTGCATCGCGCTTTGTGAGCCTCAGTACCGGGGTGACTGGGGGGATTTTCTCCGGTGCGAATATGTTGCGTCGGTTGTTTAATATCACGGGTGGTTTTTTAGAAAATTACCACTCAGTGAGCAATGGCAATACCATGGCGGTTACGCCTTATACCTATGGCACGTCAGCCAGTGGTAGCACGCTAGACACACTCGAAGATACGCCATTGGTGATCTTGTGGGGACATAACCCGAACGAAACCATTTTTGGCCATACTAATCATTATTTCCAAAAAATGAAAAAAAATGGCACCAAATTCATTGTGGTTGACCCACGCTATTCGGATACCGCATCGTCATTAGCCGACCAGTGGATCCCCATTTTGCCGACCACAGACAACGCGATGATGGATGCCATGATGTATGTGATCATCAGCGAAGGTCTTCATGATCAGGCCTTTATTGATAAATACACCTTGGGGTTTGATGAGCACCAGATGCCTGAAGGCATCCCTGAAAATGAGTCATTAATTGCTTATTTAATGGGAAAAAAAGATGGTGTGGTGAAAACCCCAGAGTGGGCGGAACCCATCACGAAAGTCCCCGCCGATACCATTCGTCAACTGGCTCGCGAATATGCCAATACAAAACCAGCGGCCTTAATGCAAGGTTGGGGCCCCCAGCGCCATATCTGTGGTGAACGCTCTGCAAGAGGTGCCACGCTATTAGCCACCATCACCGGAAATGTAGGCGTGAAAGGGGGTTGGGCTGCGGGCTATGGTATGGCAGTTACCCCTGACTTACGTAAAACGTTAGCGGGGCCGAGCTTATTTGAAAACCCAGTCAAAGCAAAAATCAATATCACCAATTGGGTACAAGCTTGTGAGAACAAAGACCTTGTGACGCCAAATAATGGTTTAAAAAACGCAGAAAAACTCGATACGGAAATCAAAATGATTTTTTCGTTGGCGGGTAACTATATGACTAACCAGAACCCCGACATTTTGCATGCGGCTAACGTTCTGGAAGATGAAAGTAAAGTTGAGTTTATTGTTTACAGTGACTTATACATGACACCTAGCGCCAAGTATGCCGATGTTTTACTGCCTGAAACCAGCTTCTTAGAACGTTGGAATGTGGGGGGGACATGGGGAACGGGTAACTACATTATTTTGTCTGAGAAAGTGATTGAGCCTGAATTTGAGCGCCGTAGTGACTATGAATGGTTACGTGACGTAGCTGAAAAACTTGGGGTTGGTGAGAAATTCAGTGAAGGGCGCACAGAAAAAGAGTGGATTGAACATTTAGTCAATGACGCTCATCAGAAGCGCCCAGAAGACGGCATTCCAACGTTTGATGAGTTGCTAATTAAACGTCGCCATCTATTAAAACATAAACCCCATACTGGCCATGTCGCCTTTGAGAAAAATATTAATGATATCGATAATAACCCGTTTGAAACGCCATCTGGAAAAATTGAAATTTTTTCTCAGCGTCTTTATGAACGTCATGATGTGGAGATCCCTGCATTATCTCATTACGTACCTGCCATTGAAGGGCCAGAAGACGAGCTAATTTCACGTTATCCATTGCAATTAATTACTTGGAAAGGCCGTAATCGTGCCAATTCAACGCAATTTGCGAACCCGTGGCTACAAGAAGTGCAGCGCCAAGAGTTGTGGATCAACTCCATTGATGCCAAAAAACGAAATATTACGGATGGAGAGCGCGTCAAAGTGAATAACGACCGCGGTATCACTATGGTGCCCGTCAAAATCACCCAGCGGATTATGCCCGGAGTGGTGGCTTTACAAGCAGGAGCATGGTGGCAACCTGATGAAAATGGCGTTGACCAAGGCGGTTGCGCTAACGTTTTAACATCAGCCCGTAGCACCGCAATGGCACATGGAAATGCCCATCAAACCTTATTGGTGGAGGTAAGCAAAGCATGAGTAAATTTCACGTTTATCCCGCGATAAGCAGCAAACAGCTTGGTTTTTATATCGACTCTGCACGCTGCTCAGGTTGTAAAGCCTGCCAAGTCGCGTGCAAAGATAAAAATAACCTTGATGTCGGGCGCAAATATCGTCGCGTATATGAAATCGCTGGCGGTGAGTTTATTGAAAATGGCTCTGGGGGATTGGTGAATAACGTCTTTGCTTATACGTTATCCATTTCATGCAACCACTGCGCCGACCCAATGTGTGTGAAAAACTGCCCGACAACGGCAATGCACAAACGTGAAGGGGACGGTATCGTGATGGTCAACACAGATAAATGTGTGGGTTGTGGAACTTGTGCGTGGTCTTGCCCCTATGGCGCACCGCAAATGAACCCGGAAACCAAGCAAATGTCGAAATGTGATTTTTGTATCGACTTACAACTAAAAGGGGAGCAACCCGTCTGCGTCGCCACGTGTCCATTAGGGGCAATTCAGTTTGGCCCGATAGATGAATTAAGACAACGTTATGGCGAGCTTGCGGATGTTCGTGGGCTACCGGACTCATCGATTACGCATCCGAATTTAGTGATCCACCCGCACCAAGGGGCTGGCCGTACTCAAAACTCTCAAGGAGAAGCCAAATGAATGAATGGCCACTATTGTTATTCACATTTTTGATGCAAACATCCATTGGGTTGAGTGTGATGTTAGCGCTTTTCGCAAAAAAATTATCAGCAGCGTTGGGCCGTAAAGTTAATGCACAATTTTTGTTGTGGTATGTGTTTGTCGCCTGTGTCTTCGCGGGTATTGGTTTGTTGTCTTCAATTACCCACTTAGGGGTTCCTTTGAATGCGCCTAATTCATTGTTGAATATCTTTTCATCATGGTTAAGCCGTGAAGTGGTGTTCACTGCCACCTATTTTGCTTTTCTTGGGCTGACCTTTCTATGGCTCTGGTTCAAAAAGGAGCTGTCATATCTGTTACTTAGTTTAGCGATTATCGCTGGGTTGTGTGATGTATATGCCATGGCTTCAATTTATCGTTATACATCAATGTTAACGTGGATGAATGATAATACCTATTTGATGTTCTACGGAACGATGTTAACTGCGGGAGCTGCTGGGTATTATTTATTAATCAATTTGTTATTGCGTTTTCATGCAGGATCGCCAGCGGCGCAAGTTTCAACTCGCGGGTTATGGATACTGTGGGCAGTGATTGGCATTAGCTTGTTAGTCCGTTTAGCTTATCAACCTGCCTATGAAAGTTACTTAGTTAGCACGAGCTATAATAATGAATCTATTACATTTCCTATCGACTCTATTCACGCCTACCAAGGGATTTGGTCGCTGCGTATTACAAGCTGGGTTGTTGGAATATTGTCGGTGATTGTATTGGGGTATGGGTTATTTCGCCATATGCGACAGACTGCGAGTGGGGTTATGTCTTCGAGCAGCAAAGGGTATTTAGTGGTGGGTTGTGCGGCTGCCATGATTGCTGAATTTATGCTGCGCTACTGTTTTTACACTATTCATTGATAAATAACGGCATATTGCTTAGGAAATTATCTTTTTCATGATCCATTTTTCACACTACGCAGCTGCGTTTAATATCTTAGGCACGTGCTATTTATTTTCACCAAATGACGATGCAAGCCGTTATGCGATAAGCTTTTTCAAGTTAAATGACTTTGCATCTCAATGGCCTTGTAAGATCAGTGCTCAGCTTAGTGAACGTATCTCGGCATCACTAAACATCGAAGCTGCGGTACTCCACACTCAATGGACAGATTTATTTATTGGTCCCGAAGCATTACCGGCCCCACCATGGGGCTCGGTATATCTCGACCCTGAAGGGGTATTGCAAGGATCCTCCACGGTGGCATTAAGTGAATTTTTAAAACGCGAACGCTTGAAAATACAAACTCATTATCCAGAGCCTTCGGATCATGTTGGTTTAATGTTATTTCAAGCGGCAGTGTTGGCTTCACAAGTCAGGGAAGCCGCATTAAAAGAATTGCTAAATGACCATTTGGCTAATTGGTTACCACAATTTTACCAGCAATTAAATCGAACAACATGTAGCCCATTTTATAACGCATTAACGGAATTAACACTGGTTACTGTAAGGTCATGTTTATAATATTATTCAGTATATTTGACTGTTTAATGGTTAATTAAACGTAATATTTGAATGGGTGAGAAGTTAACAAAATTTAATCAAATGAAAATTGATTTAGTTATAAGAAATGCAAATTAAAATGATTCTTACTTTAGCTTTCTAAGCCATAATACATTTTTAAGCCATACTACTTAATGATGTTTTTGGATATCCATAGGGGGTATAAAGTGGTCAATTTATTAAATCGTTTGTTGTCCCATGAAGATGCAGGCAGGTTGTTATTGCGCCTTGCTGTGGGTGGGCTCATGTTGTTTCATGGCATGAGCAAATTAATGACAGGAGCGAGTGGTATTAAAGCGCTGCTGGCTTCTTATGGGTTACCTGAATTTATCGCTTATGGAACCATTTTAGGTGAAGTTGTTGCCCCTATTTTCATTATTTTAGGGATTTTAACTCGGCCATCTGCATTATTAGTCGCCTTCACTATGGTGGTTGCATGGCTGATGATTGGGCTAGATAAAACATTCTTGCTCGATAAAACAGGTGCATGGGCGATTGAAAGTATTGTGTATTTCTTCTTGAGTGGTATTGCGTTGGCATTTTTAGGTGCGGGTAAATATTCCATTATCAAAAACCCGAACTGGCGATAAATTAGTTTTTCTTTCGTGTTTGACATTGCCTTTGAAAAAAGACCATCAAAATTTTTCTGATGGTCTATTTTTTTGTCCAAACTACGGGAAGTTCAAGACACGTGATTTTTTTGGATTGCTGGTTATTCAAGCTATTTTAGCTATAATAGCTAATCAAGCCATTTTATATTGTAGGTGATGTATGGAAACGATCCCCGCACAAGTCGCTAAAAATCAATTTGGTGATTTGTTGATGAAAGTTCAGCGTGCACCTGTTGAAATAAGTAAGCATGGGAAGCGCGTTGCTGTTGTTATCTCTCCAGATGAATATGACCAGCTAATGCAGTTAAAATTACAGAGTTTAAAAGCGGTTTTGGCTGAATCTATTGCTCAAGCAGAACGCGGTGAACTTCATAGCATTGATGATGTATTTGCTCCGCTAACTATGGACGAACTTGAAAATAAGGCTTAAGGATGAGCGTTAAGTTTACTCATAAAGCGAAAGGACATATCCGCTCAATTCAGCTGTATTCTCTGCGTAGATGGGGAGCTAATGTTGCTGAGGCTTATGCGAATGCATTACGTGTGACAATGACGGATATACTCGCGAACCAGCCATCTCTTGGCCGTGATCGTAGTGAAGATTTATATTTGGGCGTTTTTAGCTTCCCTGTTGAAAGCCACATTATTTATTATCGAAAAGCGCTTGAAGGCATTGAAGTGCTAGCGGTATTGCATCATACACAGGACCCAAACTCTCATTTATAAAAAGCCGGGTGGCAATAAGTTTTATTGTTATTTATTTAATATTATTAAATAAATAGACCATCAAAATTTTTCTGATGGTCTATTTTTTTGAAAAAATATTAGTTAATTATTTTCTAACGCAGTTTTACGAAAAAAGTCATCTAATAATCGGCTGTCACGACAAGCAGGATCTGGAAATTGCATACGCTCTGCATTGGCGATAACTTCCAGAATGAGCTTATCAATAGCAGTTCGCCTCGTGCCATAATCGCTTTCAACCGCTTGGTGCTTAATAACGAGTAGTTCATCTATCTCTGCGAGTACCTTGGTATCCGTGACTGTGGCCGCGACTAATTCAGAAAATGCCATTGGTGGCATACTCTTGCTTGCTTCTATCCAACGTAAAGCTAATACCGCCCGTAATAAATAAAGATATTTTTTTAATTTAACGCGCTCACCTTTAAAATCAGTATGTAAATTGCGCTTACTTATTGATAAATAGTGATAACGTGATTTTAATGGCGAATAAAATTGTGCCGCCAGTTGCTCCAGTTGAGCAAAAAATACTTCATCTTTAGAATATACAATCGGTGAGTGTAGCCACTCGATTAATGCAGGGTTAGAGTTACGCATTAATTTCAATGCTTTAGATAGCTCCCAACCCGACACATCCAGCTCATCATCAATTGGCTTTTCTATCACATCGCGTTTTTTATCTAATGTTAGGTACCAATCGAGTTTGTGAACATAGATAAATCGAACATCATAGTCGCTGTCGCGGGAGGCAAAGCCCCAACCGCGACTGCCTGATTCACACGCAAACAGTATTTTAACGTGATGAGTTTCTTCTATTTCTTTGAGTGTTTTTCTTATCCGTTCTCTCATTAGCACGGATACACTTTCATGGTCAGTTTCCATGCTTTCTCCTGTTACTTTTTATATTTACCCCTTCACACACACCACTTGGCGTAGGGTATGAACAATTTCTACTAATGATGATTGAGCTGCCATAACTGCGTCGATGTCTTTGTACGCCATCGGTATTTCGTCAATCACGTCACTGTCTTTTCGGCATTCCACATGGGCGGTAGCCATTTTTTGGTCGCTGACTGAGAAACGTTTTTTCGCCTCTGTTCGGCTCATTACGCGTCCTGCACCGTGGCTACAGGAACAAAAGCTTTCTTCATCACCTAAACCGCGCACGATAAAACTTTTTGCTCCCATAGATCCTGGTATGATCCCCATTTGGCCTTTTCGCGCTGACACCGCGCCTTTTCGGGTTACCAGTACTTCTTCACCAAAGTGCTGCTCTTTTTGCACATAATTATGGTGACAATTTACGGCCTCTTGTTGGGTCGTAAATGGTTTTGGAATTTCACGCGATAGCGCTTCCAATACGCGGTGCATCATCACTTCACGGTTATGGCGCGCAAAATCTTGCGCCCATCCGACCGCTTCCATATAGTCATTAAAGTGCACGCTTCCTTCTTCAAAGTAAGCAAGGTCTCTATCAGGCAAATTAGCGATATGCTGTTGCATATCTTTTTGCGCCAACGTGATAAACAAGTTACCAATCGCGTTTCCCACACCTCGCGACCCGCTATGTAACATTACCCATACACGGTCTTGTTCATCCAAACACAGCTCAATAAAGTGATTTCCCGTTCCCAATGTTCCTAAGTGGTTGTAATGGTTCGTCTGACGCAGTTTTGGGTATTTATCACAGATACGTTTGAACTCTTCATCCAAGTGCGCCCAGTGGCTATCAACAATATCTGGTGTACGATGCCAAGCCCCCTTATCACGTCCATGTCGATGCGTGGTTCGACCGTGCGGTACGGCAGCTTCGATAGCAAAACGGATATTTTGCAAGCTATCTGGTAAATCAGATGCCGTTAAAGACGTTCGCACGGCAATCATTCCACAACCAATATCCACCCCCACTGCCGCAGGGATAATCGCGCCTTTGGTTGGGATCACGCTCCCAATGGTTGAACCTTTCCCTACATGCACATCAGGCATTACGGCTAGGTGCTTAAAAATAAACGGCATTTTTGCGGTGTTTTGTAGTTGTGTTACCGCTTTAGGGTCAACGGGTACACCGTTGGTCCACATTTTTACAGGCACGCCATTTTCTTGAATTAATTCGTTGAATTTATTATTTATCATTATTTATTCCTTAATTTTTACTAATCCGTTTAATACTTGGTCTAGACCGCCGTAAACAGAAATTTGGTCGATCCGATGTGCGATACTTTCTAAGGTCTCAAGCTCTTTTAAACGCAGTGCAACGGGGTTGTTTTCCATCACTTTTGCAGTATTTAACAGTGAGCGCGTTGCGGCGGTTTCTTCGCGGCGGCGGATCACGTTCGCTTGTGCCGATTTTTCGGCTTCTACCACTTGGGATAAAATTGTTCTCATATCCCCTGGTAAAATGATGTCTTTTACACCGATGCTATCAATTTCTAGGCCAAACTCAGCCACACACTGCACTACTTGAGTTAGCATCAATTCATCAACTAACTGCTTGTTTTCTAACAATTCATCTAAGGTTCGAGTACCAACGATTTCCCTTAATGAAAACTGTAATTCACGGTATAAATGCTCTACAGGCTGACTCAATTTTGAGAATGCCAATAAAATATCGTGATAACGCCAGTTAGCACACAGATTGATCCGCAGTGTGACTTTGTCTTTGGTTAAAATCTCTTGCCCGCTGACTTCTAATGACTGTAAACGGGTATCAATCACCTCAACTTCGGGTGTGCGTTCGATACGCCAGTAGCCATAAGTACCCGGTTCAAGCAAGTTTTCGACTTCACCATCAATTTTCAGCACGCCCATATGCCATGCAGGTACTTGAGCGACTAAACATAGCTCATGACCTTTAATACGCTTTTTGCCACTTAAACGTTGTATCAAGGTTTCTGATAACACGATTTCACCGACCTTCTGTTTCTCAACCTTCAAGCTATCACCGACTTTCCAGTACAAACGTCGAGTCGCTGGGGATAAAATTTCAACCAAATTATGGTGTGAATATAAAAAGCCAACTTCATCATCCGATAAATCAATATCGACCCCGTGGGATGCTATCCAATCTGGGTGATATTGGCGAATTTGTTCCGCTAATACGTAATCGACTGGTTTATCAATAGATTGCGAGCAAACATCAATGACCTGTATTTCTGGTTTTTGCTTGATATTCCAATATCCATAAGTTCCAGTTTCTAATAAACTTTTTATCTCACCATCAACTTTAAATAAGCCAAGTTTCCCTGCGGGAATTTGCGTGATCAGGCACAGTTCACGGCCTTTAATGTCTTTCTTGTGTACTAACGCGGCGGTTAATTCGTTGGACATTTTAAAGTCAGCGATACTTTGCTTCTCAACCCGTAATGTATTGGTCATTTTCCAATATAAACGGCGCGTTTGTGGCGCAATGACCTCAATTAAACGATCATGCAAATATAAAAATGCGACTTCATCATCGGATAAATTGATATCAATGCAATAGTCGACAACCCACTGCTGATGATATTGGCGCAAATGCTCTGCCAGCTTATGTTCAATTGGTTCGTCATTTAATGGATACATGGTGACTGTTAATTTGTTAAACCAATCATTCACTTTGTGCTCACCAGCTAATAATAGGTGCTGAAAATCGCCATTTTTTTCAGTTAATGCGATAAGTCCTTGAGCTACATTTATTTTTTTCATTATTTTTCCTTTTTTATATTTATCCGCTACTGAAGAAAAAAGCGAAGTAGTGAGGGAAAAAGTAGAGCGCCAAAACTGGCTGTCTAAATTTTTGCTCATCACTCAGCGTGGCTCCCGAGTAGCGGCTTTAAGCTTAACTTCAGCTCGTTGTTTTACGTTTTGGAGACGTTAGTTTCAGGAGTCGAACCTGATAGCTTTGCTATTACCAAAAGGTATCTTACCGACGGCGGTATACAGACCATGCAGTGACTAAGTCACCATGTTTGCACCGGTTGAACGCGAAGTTCAGACAATTTCCGGCAGTGGATGAATAGAGTATTGCCAGAAGCATGCCAACTTTTTAAAAAATGGGATAAAAATTTTTATCAAATTGAAATATAAGTAAAAAATAATTTTAAGATAAAAGTGGGTAACATTGGCGTGGTAAATGGATTATGCTATTTATTATCTTTTTATATCGTAATTTATAAATTTATATAAATACTATGAGTGAAAAACGTAAGGTTGTTATTGGGGTATTGGGTACCGTACTAGACAGGCGAGGCAAAAAAGCCAACCGCTGGACAAAATGGCGGCCAACGGTTGGCCTTTGCCAACAGCCTGATTTGGATATTGGTCGTTTTGAATTACTGCATCAGGTGAATGACTATGGCATGGCACACCGGGTGAAAGAGGATATTGAGCAAGCCTCTCCCAATACAGAAGTGGTGCTGCATGAGGTGGATATTGCTGACCCGTGGGATTTCGAAGAGGTGTATACCTCATTACTGGATTTTTCTTCGCATTATCAATTTGATACTGATAATGAAGAATATCTGGTACACATCACGACGGGTACCCATGTGGTACAAATTTGTTGGTTTTTATTAACGGAAGCTCACTATTTACCTGCCAAATTAATTCAAACGTCACCGAGCCAAAAAGGGCGAGAAAAAGACCCTATCGGTATTCATACCGTGATTGACCTTGACTTAAGCCGTTATACCCATATCACCAGCCGTTTCCAAACAGAGCAGCAACAGCAGGTTTCGTTTTTAAAATCGGGTATTGCCACCCGCAACGCGGCATTTAATATCATGATTGAGCAAATCGAACGTGTCGCGCTGCGTTCTAAAGCCCCGATTTTACTCAATGGACCAACGGGGGCGGGGAAGTCTTTCTTAGCTAGGCGAATTTATCAACTGCGTGAAAGCCGCCACCAAGTTAAAGGGCGTTTTGTGGAAGTAAACTGTGCCACCTTACGCGGTGATAACGCCATGTCGACGCTGTTTGGTCATGTGAAAGGGGCATTTACGGGGGCGCTAAACTCCCGAAAGGGACTGTTAAAAGAAGCCGATGGCGGTATTTTATTTCTCGATGAAATTGCGGAGCTAGGCCTTGATGAGCAAGCAATGCTACTGAAAGCCATCGAAGAGAAAAGCTTTTTCCCTTATGGTTCAGATGAAGAAATTCACAGTGATTTTCAATTAATTGTGGGGACTCACCGTAATTTGGCGCAGCAAGTTGAGGAGGGCAAATTTCGTGAAGACCTATTTGCCCGTATCAATATGTGGACGTTTGCGCTACCGGGCTTGCGTGACCGCCGTGAAGACATCGAGCCAAATGTGGATTATGAATTAGCTAAGTTTTGCCAAGACCAGCAAAGTCACATTCGTTTTGATAGTGAAGCTCGTAATGTGTATGTGAAGTTTGCCTGTTCCCCTCAGGCCCTGTGGCGTGGTAATTTCCGTGAACTGGGCGCATCTATCAGCCGGATGGCCACTTTTGCCGAACGCGGGCGCATTACCAAAGCGGTGGCCGAAGAGGAAATTAGCCGCTTGCAAGCCCAATGGCAAACAAAATCAACCAATACATTACCCAAGCAAATTGGTGAGATTGATTTATTCGACCAACCACAGTTGGCAATGGTGCTTGAAGTTTGCCGCCGTTCATCTACCCTTTCCGAAGCGGGGCGTGAGCTGTTTGCCGTTTCGCGGCAACATAAAAAACAGCCCAATGATGCAGACAGGTTGCGAAAGTATCTCGCTAAATTTGGGTTGGATTGGGAAGGGATGAAGGGTAGGTAAAGGGAATTGATAATAAAAAGCCCCCAATAGGGGGCTGATGAGATATAAGTATCAATAATTTAAAACTAATTACAATTAATACTCTTTAACACACACCAGACCACGCTCACCGGCATTAAAAGGATTGGTTAGGTACTTATGTGTTCGTAGATTGTATAAGGTTATATGATTCTGGTTCATTACCCAAATCCAGCCTTGTGTTGCTATTTGGTCTAGTTTTATGTTGTCGTTAATGGTTTTCTCTGTCCACTGGGTGAATAGCGAGATATTACTGTATTTTATATCTTCTGGTGTGGCTATTCTTTGAGAATTAGTACAATATTTCATTACATTATGAAAATCCAATTGTGCCCCTGTGCTAAACCACTTATTCATGTTAAAGGTATATACCATATTCTTGCTATTAGTCGTTTTAGGTCTTCCTGTGATGGTGACTTTTGCAGTGTTGCGGCCTTCCGGGTGTTTATTCAGTGTCACAACTCCTTTGCTATCAATAGATAACCACTTTTGGTCAACCTCCCAGTTATAGTTAGATGCGGTACCTAGTGAAGGTTTGATGGCAAATTGTGCTCCAGTAAATCCGGTAGAAGGGAATTGCTTATCAACCGCATAGGTTTCCTTAGTACCTAACGGTGTAATTGATATTTTGTCGTAATTGACAATTTGAATAGATTGGTAATTACCCGTATAACCAATGGAGCTATTGAGTAATTTGATGTGAATAATTTCTGGATCAAGACTGTTTTGGTACTCTGCAGTGTATATTCCTGCCGATTTTTCTATCATATCCTTCGATACCCGCTTAGAGGTTACGTTTGATATGGTTTCTATTTTTGGTTTTTTCCCTGTAATCAAATGACCATTATCATCTTTAAGCATTAGCTGTATCGTGGTCGTTTTGATATCAGTTGTGCTTGTTTCATAGGCACTCGCAGTGAGTGAGCTTTTTCCTGGGGCAAATACAGGTGCGCCAGCTTCAATAGTTACCACTTCAGGTTTACTATTTACCCTACCTACACCGACTGAGATTATATACTCTCCAGGTTTTGTAAAACTGAGCGTTCCTTTATATTGGCGAGTGAAAGTGTCACTTGTTATATCCCACTTCTCTTGAATAGCTGATGATTTTTGATTTTTATTATGTATTGCAATATCGTTGTTATTAACAAATACGTCATTACCGTATCTATCCTTGATTTTTAACTCAACATTATATGTTTTACCCATATTGGTATTAGTTTTATCAAGTTTTAATTCAACGGTTGCAATGTAATTGGTGTCTCTGAATGGGGTCACCATTATCTGTGCAGTATCCGAAACAGTATTCACTTTTGCTGTCAGCTTGTGTTGGGCTGTTTGAGTCAGTGATACAGTGGCATTGTATTCACCTTTCTTCAGTGTATTTTCTTGCCATGCCGTTATTAGCACTGAACTTGGTTTTTGAGTATCAGTTAAGTTGATATCTGTTTCTTTTAACCCAGTGACGCCATTGTAATACTGGTCAGTTAATGTGAATGTTAACTTGAACTCTTGCCCTGGGAAGGTAGTTAATTTCCCTGAACTATCAGCGGTTATTGAAGACTTCATACTGATCTTGGCCACATGTTTAACCCCTTCCGGGCTGTCAACCGTGATAGTGGCATTTGAAGAATGTCCATTAACCTTGGCTGTCAGTGGATGTGCTTTGGCCTTAGTTAGCGCTAAGCTGGATGTGTACTTACCTTCATTGCCTTCAACCCAATTTATTGGTATTAATGTATTTAAATGTTCCAGTGTGATATCAGAAATATTAACCGCGACAACACCATTACCGAATTTATCTTTTAGGCTGAGTTGAAGCTCGGCACCAGCATTAATTGCCACTGTTTTTGGTGCATTTAACTCAACTTTCGCGACATTTTTGGCACCTTCTTGCGGTTTTACATCAATTTCGATATTTTTTACCTGTTTATTTACCTCAACCGATAATGTGTGCTTTTTAACTTTCTCTAGCGTGACCTGAGCCGTATAGACACTACCGTGTGAAGATGCTTTCACCCACGCTGCTTTAGTGTTAATCGTGCTGTCGGTATTTTTGAACATAATATCTTTCGATGTGATATCTGCCACTTCATTACCATAGTTATCGAGCATGGTGAGGATTAATGAGGTGCTTTCCCCTGCATTGATTGAAGTTGCCACCGTGGTTAATTTGATCTCCTTAACATTGCTAGCCCCTTTCAACGCTTTCACCGTGACTTCCTTGGTATTGGCATCTTGTTTATTCACCGTCGCGGTTAATGTGTGTTTACCCACTTTGGTTAATGGTAAAGTGGCTTTATACACGCCCACCGATTCCATTTTCCAAGCAATATTGCTGCTATCAATAGTTTCTCCTGTATGACTATCGGTTAAAGCAATATCAGCGCCATTGACGCCAGTAACCAAATTGCCATATTGGTCTTTTAGTTCTAACGTTAAGTCAACCTTTTTACCTGCATCAAACGTATTTGCGTTTGTGGTCATTTTTGCGGATTTCACCACATCTTTTCCACTTGGATAGGTTGCTTCCACGGTTTGGATACGGCTTGAGCGGTTATTTACGGTGGCTTTAAACTGATAATTACCAACAGTGCTTAACTGCTGCTTGGTGGTATACACGCCATCTTGTGGATTAGCCCATGTAACGTTGGCTAGTTTTCCATTATTGGTGAGCTGAATAGCCCCTGTATCGATATCAATAACACCGTTATCAACGCTATCCGTTAAGGCTAATGTTAATTGCACTTCTTTACCTGCCTCAATAGTACCCTCATCGGTTTCAAGAGTGGTTTTATGCACCTTATTTACCCCTTTGGCAGGAGCAACGGTTAGCTCAAGCTTATCGCTGAGTAGTTTATCTACTACGACTTGAATAGACTGCTTATGTAGCTTATTCATGGTGAGTTCTTGAGTATATAGCCCGCCGCGGAGTTCTCTCCATGTTGAGGCTGAATGTAAGTTAGTTAATAATTTTAATGAGTTTGCCGCACCAGTCAGTTTGTTATCGAACTTATCTTTTAGTCCGACAGTTAAGGTCACTTTATCGCCTGAGTTGGCACTGTTAGTGGGGGTATTACTGGTGATAGAAATAGTCTCTAGCGAGCCTCGTAAACGGTCTTTATCATAAGAAGTGATTGGGATTTCTATCGGCGGATTGACGAGCCATTCGGCAGTTTCTGACTGGCCGTTGACTTCCACTGCTATTTTATAGCGGCTAGCTTTAGCGGCGGGAAGTTGGGCGATATATTTATTTAACACATTTTTTTCCATAAAGAGGATGTCTTGTTTTTGCCCATTAATGGTCACAGTAATATCGCTACTGGAGACATTTTTAACCGGGTTGCCATATGCATCAGTTAAATCAATAGATAGCGGTGATGATTGTCCTGCATCACTGTTGGCTATTGGTGAAATGGCGATGGTCTTCACTGCATCTTTACCTGTTGGTGAATTGACCGTGATAGTTGCTGTATCTGTAAATTGATCAATACCAGCCATCAGAGTATGCGTCTTAACGTCACTGAGCATGATGCGAGTTGTGTAGATCCCTAATCCATGGTTATCTTCATTCCAGATCACGTTAACTGGCTTCTTGTTATCAGTCAGTGTGATTGTATTATTGTTGATATGAATAACCGGGTTGTTATCCATATCAGTCGCTTTCAAGGACAAAGAGACTTCATCACCCGCAGTGATCATATTTGATGTCGCTGATAGCGTTATATTGCGAACTCGGTTTGAGTCAGTGGAAGGCTTCGCTTCAATTAATATATTTTTACTATGTTGTAAATTAACTTTAGCTCTCAGTGAATGAATACCTGCCATTGATAGGGTAATGGGTGTGGTATAGACCCCGTTACCTTTTGAAACCCAAACTAAGCCTGCAAGATCTTTCTTAGTATGCGCATCATTTATGGTGATATCTTTAGCGGCGATCCCTTCAACGCCATTATCCCATTGGTCTGCTAATATCAGTGTCAACTCTGTTTTACTGCCTACAGTCAGTTGGTTTGTATTGGCTTTGAGCTCAACCGTTTTTACCTGTGTTGGGTCTGTTAGTGCGCTGACATCAATCGTCAGTGGGGCGTTGGTTTGGTGATTAACTCGGCTTACAAAGGTGTTTTTCCCTTGTTTATGCAGAGGGAGTGTCGTTGTGTAAATACCTGCGCCTTTCTCTAACCAGGTCAACTTAGGAACAAGCGTATGATTATGCTCTAATTGAATGTCGTTGGTTTGTACCTTTTCAACACCATTGCCATGGCTATCAGCCAATGTCAGTTGTAATTCGACGGTGTCACCTACCTTAAACGTCCGGTTGGTCGCCTTTAATGCCACATTGCTCACGGCAGGTTTACCCTGTGGCGCTTCAACATCGATAACCTGTGATTGGCTAATACCATTAGCTGTGACTTTTAAGGTGTCAGTGCCTAGCTTGCTTAATAATAAGTCAGCGGTATAAGTACCATTCGCATTGTCTTTCCATATGACAGAGCCTGATTGCTGCTGAGCAATGGCGAGACTGTTGACACCCGTCAGCGAATTACCAAAGCTATCTTCTAACATTACAGTTAATGCGAGCAGGGTACCGGCTTGTTGGCTGCCTGACGGTGCGGTATTAAATTGTACTTTAGCAACGACCCCGCGTTGGCCTTTAATTCCATTTCCTTGATGGTTTGTGGCAACGATGGTGCTTGGATTAGACACTGTCAGTGTTTTAGCAGCTGAATTGATATTATTAGCTGTAACAATAATGTCATAGGAGCCGCTTTGTTTCGCCGGTAGCGTGAGAATATAGTTACCATTATTGAGTGGCGCTACAGGGATCGTCGATGAATGCTTATTATCGACTTTAACTGTGACCTCTTTGATACCTGTGACGGAGTGATTATTTATATCTGTCAGTGCAACAATTAATGTGCTGTCCATTCCCGCGATTTGCGTAGGGAGAGATAAGATATCAACATTCTTGACTGTATTGACCTCGTCACTCTTTATTACTTCAATATCGACAGCTTGGCTGCTAATTCCATTAACGGTGGAACGTAATGCGTCTTTGCCCAGTGTTTTTAAGGTTAAATCAGTGGTATAGGTGCCATTATGGTGATCAACCCAAGTCACTTTACCGGTTTGGTTGTGCGCTAATGTGATGTTTTTAACATCAATACCGCTAAGCGCATTATCAAACGCATCTTTTAAGGTTAGCGTGAGTTTTACGGTATCACCAGATTTAAAGTTTGGTGCGTTTGTCGCAGCGAGCGCAACGGTATTCACTACACCGGCTTGGCCTTGAACACCTGAACCATCGGTTTTTGTTGTTTGAATCGTTTTGGCGGTAGTAACTTGCCAAGTTTGTTGAGTTTCCTGTTTATTGGCGGTCACTTTAACCAGATAATTCCCTGTTTTTTGTGCAGGTAAAGTGGCGATATAAGTGCCTTTATCCGTTTTCGATTCAACAAATGTTAAGTTAAGTGGCTTATCATTGAGCGTAATTTTAATGTCATCCGCAATGAGTGTCACACCATGATGATTGCCATCAACCGCTTGTACGCTAATGGTTTGCTCTGAGCCGGTTGCCGATGGGGCGATAGCGGCAATAACCAGTTGATTAACTTGCTTGATATCGGTGGAATTTGTCACGGTGATGTTTGCTGGTGAACTATCGATGCCGTTAACGGTGGCGACTAATGCATCATTTCCCAATACCTTTAATGGCAGGGTCGCGGTGTATTGGCCATTGTTATGGTCAGTCCAAACGACATGACCTGCCTGCTTGTGCTTCAGCGCAATGTGGTTGCTGGAGACGCCTTTTAATGGGTTATTAAAGCCATCTTTTAGCTCGACAGTGAGCTGTAAATGATCACCAGATACTGAACTTGTTGATGCGGTTTTCAGTTCAACATGACTAACGACGCCGCGCTGGTCTTTTTTGCCACTTCCATTTGAGGTCGCAGTGACTGTATCAGGTTCTGTCACTGTGAGTGTTTTTGCCGTGGATGGTTTATTATTGGCAGTGATAACGACACTATAAACCCCACTTTGTTGTCCCGGTAATTTCCCTGTGTAGATGCCATCCGTTTGTTGAGTAACGGCAATATTTAGTGGTTGCTGTTTCGCAATATTCACAGTGACCTCAGTGATCCCCATGACTGTGAGGCTGTTTATATCGGTCAAGGATACTGCAAAGTGGCTTTCGGCACCGGCTTGCGGACTGGCGATATTAACAATATCAACCTGATGGGTGCGGTTGCTTCCAATTGCATTTTCAACGTTGATGTCAACTGGCGTACTTTTTATCTGGTTAACCATCGCCACTAAGCGCTCTTTACCCAGTGTCTTTAACGGTAAATCAGCGGTGTAGGTGCCATTATGGTGATCAACCCAAGTTACTTTACCGGTTTGGTTATGTGCTAATGTGATGTTTTTAACATCAATGTCGCTAAGCGCATTATCAAACGCATCTTTTAAGGTTAGCGTGAGTTTTACGGTATCACCGGATTTAAAGTTTGGTGCGTTTGTCGCAGCGAGCGCAACGGTATTCACCACACCGGCTTGGCCTTGAACACCTGAGCCATCAGTTTTTGTTGCTTGAATCGTTTTGGCGGCAGTAACCTGCCAAGTTTGTTGCGTTTCCTTCTTATTGGCACTGGCCTTGACGGTATAGTTACCGGTTTTTTGGGCTGGTAGGGTTGCAGTGTAAGTGCCCTTAATGGTTTTCGATTCAACAAATGTTAAATTAAGTGGCTTGTCATTGAGGGTAACGTTGATGTTATTCTCAATTTGAGTCACACCATGGTTATTGGCATCAACGGCTTGTACGGTGATTTGCTGTTCTGTTCCCGCTGCAGATGGTGCAATCGTCGCGACGATTAGCTTACTCACCTGTTTAATATCAGCAGTATTTTCCACGGTAATATTTGCTACCGAACTATTGATACCGTTAACGGTGGCGGTTAATACATCGCTTCCCAGTACCTTTAATGGCAAGGTCGCGGTGTATTGGCCGTTGTTATGGTCGGTCCAAACCACATGACTTGCTTGCTTGTGCGTTAGTGCAATGTGGTTGCTGGAGACGCCTTTTAATGGGTTATTAAAGCTATCTTTTAGCTCGACAGTTAACTGTAAATGATGGCCAGATACCGAACTTACTGATGCGCTTTTCAGTTCAACATGGCTAACGACGCCACGCTGGTCTTTTTTGCCACTTCCATCTGAGGTCGCAGTGACTGTATCAGGTTTTGTCACGGCGAATGTTTTTTTAGCCGAATTTTGTTGATTGGCGCTAATAACCACGTCATAAGAGCCACTTTGTTGCCCAGATAATTTCCCTATGTAGCGGCCATCTGCTTGTTGAGTGACATTAATGCTTTCTGGTTTTTGCTTACCGATGGTGACCTCAACACTTTGGACACCGTCGATTAAGTTACCTTGAGCATCGGCCAATACCACCGTGAAGGTGCTTTCTGCACCAGCGGCTGCGTTGGTAATATCATTAATATCGATTTTATGAATCGCGTTATTGCCTAACTGTGGTTTGACATCAATAACAATGGTTGGGCTTTGTATGTTATTTACGGTGATAAATAAGTGATCTTGCCCTAATTGCGTTAAAACTAAGTTAGCCGTATAGCTTCCATCTTTTTGTGCTATCCAAGTGGCTTTACCCGCTTGTTTATGGGTGAGTGATTGCGCTAAATCAACGCCAGTTAATGGGTTACCAAAGGCATCTTCTAATATCGCGGTTAGCTTTAACGCACCGCCAGATTTTAGGTTATTATTTGGGGAAATGGCGAGTGTTGCACGGTTAACGACACCGCGATAATGTGGTTTACCACCATGATTGATAGCAATGGGGGAAGGAGCGCTAACGGTTAAGGTTGATTCTGTGGATTTAACACCACCAACAGTGGCAATAATTTTATGAACGCCTGATTTTTGGCCAGAAAGCGTGCCAGTATAGGTTCCTTTGCTATTGGTTGTTTCCGTGATTTTAAACAATTCTTCAGTGCCATCAATAGAGATGACCGCGTTACTATCTATCCCTGTAATGGGTTGATCATTGGTATCAGTGATTGATAGTGTGATGGAACTCGTTTCACCTGCAGCGGGTTTAGCGATATCTTTGATTTTAACTTGCTTGATTTGCGAGGTTCCAATAGCACTTCCCACGTTAATATTCAGTGGGGAAGTGGTTATTTTGTTCACTTTCACGGTTAAAGTATCTTGGCCAATTTTGGTGAGAGGCAAAAGAGCCGTGTAGTCGCCGTTGCGGAGGTCTATCCAAGTCACAGAGCGATTGCTAGGTTGTCGATGATTTAACTGAATACTCGCGCCACTGAGCCCTTCAAGGGGGTTACCAAATGTATCTTTAAGTGTCACGGTTAATTGTAATGACTGCCCTGATTTTAGGTCGTTAACCGCTGATGAAGCCAATGTAACGGTTTTAATGACGCCACGCTGATTTCCTATACCACTTCCATTTTTGTCTTTCACGGTTATGGTTGCAGGGGTTTTAACTGTCCAAATTTTTGATGCAGTTTTATTATTCGCCGTCACTTTAACGGTATATTTACCCGTATTTTGTACAGGTAACGTTCCTGTATAAATACCTGCTTGAGTGAGTGACTCTGTTAAAACAATCGATGTTGACTGGCCGTCGATATTTGCCGTTATCATACTGCTAATCATGGTGACGGGGTGCTGATATTTATCAGTGACTTTTACGGTGATAATTTGGTTTTCACCTGCATCACTCGGGATGATTGTTTCAAGTTCGACGTTAGCAACTCGATTGATATCCGTCGTATTACTCACTGTAATAGGGAATTGTTGTGATTTATGACCATTAATAGATGCCGCGATATTATTGGAGCCAGTTTGTGTTAACAGCAACGAAGTCGTGTAAGCGCCATTACCTTTATCTAACCATTTCAGCGAGCTTGCCTTGTATCCATCCAAAATGATATTACTGGTGTCGAGAGCCGTTAACGGATTATTAAATGCATCGAAGATGGTGACAGTGATATCCAGTTTGTCACCTGATTGCAGACGTGAGATATCACCTGTTGTCATGGTTAGGTTATTGATAACGCCTCGTTCACCATGAGCACCTGTTCCGCTTGAGTTTTTCGCGCTAATTGGGGTTGGTTTTTTCACCGCTAAAGTATCTTTAACTGAGCTTTGGCCATTTACCGTGGCTATAATGTTATGATCACCTGCTTGCTGTGCGGGTAGCGTGACCTCATAAATGCCCGGTTTCCCTTCCTTTGCTGGCAAGGTGTGTGGGGTGCCATCAATCTCAATAACCATTTCCTGTTCACCGACCACTGGATTGCCATTTTTATCGGTTAATTGAACAGTTAGAGTGCCATTTGAACCTGCATCTGCTTTTTCTATTTTGGTGATTTCAACTTTACTGACGTTATTTTGACCCGACGCGTGACTAACTTGGAGCGGTGTTACAGCGGTTTTATGATTGCTGATAGAAGCAATTAAGTTTTTATCGCCAACTTCAGTCAGTGTGAGAGTCGCCGTATAAGAGCCATCGCCATTATCCGTCCAGACTGGCTTGCCGTTAAATCCGTCAAGGGTAATTGTATTTAGCTCAATTAAACCGTTATTAAAAGCGTCGGTGATGGTCACGGTGATTTCAAGTTGATCGCCAGACTGTAAGTTACTGGTATTGCCTGTCGTCATAGCAATACTATTGACCACGCCTTTTTCTCCCGGTTTACCATTGCTATTTGGTTTAATTGGAGTTGGTTTTGCGACCACTAAGGTTGTGTCAGTTGAGTGTTGGGCATTCACACTCGCGCTAATGTTGTGATTGCCCGCTTGCAGTGCGGGTAGGCTAACCTCATAAATCCCGGGTTTACCTTCTTTTGTAGGACGTTTATAGGCTTGTCCATCAATATGAATGGTAATTTCTTTTTCACCGACAACCGAGTTGCCATATTTATCGGTTAACTCGATAGTTACAATACTATTTGTACCAGCCGCCGGTTTTTCTGTTTTGGTGATTTTTACCTTATCGACATGGGAAGCGCCTATGGCATGATTGACCTGAACTTCTGTATGTGGGCTATGGGCACCATTGACGGAGGCAGTTAAATTATTGCTATCAACGTCGGTTAAGGTCAAGGTAGTGGTATAAGAGCCATCACCATTATCTACCCAGCTTAAGGTATTTCCTTTGTGTTTACCGATATCGATGTTATCAGTATTTAAGCCAGCTAAGCCGTTACCAAAGGCATCAGTTACCGCAACCGTGATTTCAAGAGGATTACCGGATTCAAAACGGTGAGTGTGATCAAGTGTGATTGCGACTTTGTCGATAACGCCTTTCTCACCTTGTTGGCCTGTACCATTCGAATTATTCGGGCTAATTGGGGTCGGTTTTTGTACTTCTAAAGTATCTTTAGGGGAGCTTTGGCCATTTATCACGGCAGTAATTTGATGATTACCTGCTTGCAGTGCTGGCAGCGTGACCTCATAGATACCGGGTTTCCCTTCTTTCGCGGGGAGAGTATGTGGTTTGCCATCAATATTCACGGTCATTTCAGTTTCACCGACTACTGAGTTACCGTTGTTATCGGTTAATTGAACGGTTAGTGTGCTGGTTGAACCTGCGGCGGGTTTTTCTGTTTGAATAATTTCAACTTTACTGACTTTGTCTTTTCCTTTGGCATTGCTAACTTGGACTTGTTTTTGCGGGCTCTTAGTACCATTGATGGAAACGGTAAGGTCATTATTGCCGATGTCGGTTAGTGGCAAGGTGGTGGTGTAAGAGCCATCACCGTTATCAGCCCATACCAATGTATCGCCTTTGTGTTTACCAATATTGATATTATTGGTGTCTAAGCCTGACAAGCCGTTGTTAAATGCATCAGTAATGGAAACGACGACCTCAAGTTTATCGCCAGATTGCAGATGGCTAGTATCGCCTGTCGTGATAACGATATTATCGATAACACCTAGTTCGCCTTTTTGCCCTGCACCGCTTGGGTCTTTAGGTTTAACAGGCTGTGATTTATCAACAATAAGCGGCTCTTTTGGTGATCCTTCCCCATTAACGATAACAGAAACAATGTGGTTGCCTGCGAGTTGACCCTGAATAATGACGTCATAAATACCTGGAGATGTTTCTGTCACTGGCAAAGTATGTGCTTGGCCATCAATATTGACAGTCACTTCTGTTTCACCAACAACGGGGTTGCTATGTTTATCGGTTAACTCGAGGGTTATTGTACTATCTACACCTGCTGCTGGTTTTTCTACTTTAATGATTTTGACTTTATCAACATGAATAGTCCCAGTGGCATTAGCGACCTGAATATCCGTTTTCAAGCTAGTGGTGCCATTAATAGAAGCGGTTAAATCATTGGTACCAATCTCCGTTAATGGCAAAGTGGTGGTGTAAGACCCGTCGCCATTATCCGTCCATATCAGCGTATCGCCTTTATGTTGACCTATATCGATGTCATTGGTGTTTAAACCCGTAAGTCCATTATTAAATCCATCAGTAATGGTTACAGTGACGTCAAGAGTATCTCCCGATTGTAAACCGTGGGTTCGGTTTGGAGTGACGACGATATTTTCAATAACGCCTTTTTCCCCTTTTTGGCCTGTGCCGCTTGAGTTGTTTGGGGAGATTGGTTTTGGCTGCTCAACAATTAACGTTTCTGGAGAGGAGGTTTGCCCATCAATGGTGACGGTGATACTTGGCGTACCAGTATGTTGTCCCGGTAATTTTCCGGTGTAGATACCACTACCAGGACGGTTTTCCGTGATAGTAATTGGTGTTGGTTTGCCATCGATGTTCACGATGACAGAACCATCGGCGCCAGAAATAGGGTTGTTGTTTGTATCAGTCAGTGAAATGGTAATCGTGCTGTCTGTGCCAGCAGCGGCTTGCGCAAGGTCGACAATCGTGACATGGGCTAATTGGCCAAATACAAAATGGGTTTCTACCGTGACGCTTTGTTCATTCAGTGTTGCCGTTATTTTGGCAGGCCCTGCGACTTGGCTTTTTACCTCGACTTCAGTGTTACCCTGTTCATCGGTTGGGCTTAGCTGCTTGGCTGTGGCATTTCTTGCCTCAAGTTGCAGTACAGCGTCTTTAATGGGGTGTGCATTATCATCAGTAACATGGAATTGAATTTTGTTATTGGATGTCCCATCGGCTATCGCATTATCATTGAGGATATTAAAATGCTTAATATGCGCTTGATGCGTATCGGCAATAAAGAAAAAGGTGGTTTCAATGGGAACGCCGCCATTTGGCACTACCTGAATTCGGTGTTCACCCGTAGTCAAAGTGGTGAATTGAATCGAAGCTTCCCCTTTGATATTGGTGGCAATTTTATATTTTTGTTTATCAGTTGATTTTGCCGCCTGCATTTTTTTGAATAAATTGCTAAACGCCATTCTTGAAGAGGTGGCTTTTTGTGTGACGAATTTAAGTCCTGCAGGGAGAATAAATGTCACTGTTGAGTCTGGCGCGATATTATTTAAACTATCTCTGGCCGTAATGGTTAATTTATTAATATCTTGGCCGTTAGCAACCGCATTTCCTTGCTTGATAACCTCATTTGGGTTAATTGATAATACGCCGGAGTTTGTAACTTCAACCAAAGTTGTGGCCTGTGGTGAAATATTTCCTTTGCTGTCAGAGGCTGTTACCGTGAATCGGTAAAGGTTGATTTTCTTCCTTTCTTGTTCGGTCATTGCCACTTTATAAGACGGCAATTTGACTCTTGTAGACGCTCCGTCGAGGATTATTTCGCCCCCAGCGGCTAAAAATTCAGGTGCTTGTACGGCTAATTGATCTAACGGATATTTGGTATTGAGGGTATTAATTAAAGGTAATAATTCCCCTGTCTTCCCTTGGATTATTGAGGGTAATGATAGGGTTATCAGGGTGTTCTTTTGGTATTCTAGTACGATATTGTTATTACGATTCACAAAATCATAGCGACTGCCCATTAAACGACGAGCATCACCCACTTTACTTGGGTCAAGCTGTTCTGCGAGGCTCTTACCCAGTGCCCAAGTGAACTGGACTTTGGCATTAGTTTCACTTAATCCACCACTGATTTTTTGTTCTGCGCTTAAAGTTACCAGTGAGAATGGAGTCCAGTTTATACCAACCGTTGTGGCAAGAGGGTCTTTCTGGCGCTTATCTTTGCCAAATAGGGCGACATCGTCGCCAAAATACTGCTCAAATTTAAGGCTTCCGCCAATATTTGGGTAAGAAGGCAACCAGCCCTCAGCGTGTAAATCCCATCCATTAGCCGGGCGGGCATTGTAGTCATTCTTTAATTCAGGAGCGCTACGCCATGCTGATGTACGTAAATAGGTATTGGCACTCAGTTTTAAGAAATCTTGAGCGTACTCTGCCCCGAAACCTAGGCGAGAGTGGTAGCGAGATAAGTCATGATCAAAAAAGGCATTGACGCCCATCATACTCTCTGGGGTAAAGCGACGAACCCCAATACCATTATTGGTTTGTAATCGGCCATCAGTACGGTGAATGTTATGTTGGGTAAACAATAATAAATCTGTACTGTCATACCAAGGAATTAACCAATCTAATTGGGTATTTTTAATGGTTAATTTTTTATCTACGTCAACACTGAATTTGGCATTACCGGTTTTGGATAACCAACGATTTATCTCATCTGTTGCCGCATTTGTGGCTTTACTGCGAGCGAAGTCTTGTGCCATATCAGCAAGATCTGCCGCTTTTTTCTTACCAGAGATAAAACGCGCAGCACTTTGGCTATATTCAGCAACCAGCTTCTCTGTTTTATCATCATCGGTTAGAACGGGGTCACTTCCCAGAGTAGGTAGGTCATCAGGTGTGAGCATTTTTGCATAGCTTGGTATAACCGGCATGATGGCCGAAGACCATATTGCAGTAAAGAGCACAAAACCATTTGAGATTTTATGTCTCATGGTTGGCTTTGTGGTTGACGTAGCGGGGTTCATTCAATTTATTCCTAGTTTCAATATTAACTGGGTTATTGTTGAATGCTTATATAGGTAAGAGCTTGTGAATTAGTTTGACTTAAACAGAAGCGGAATTTACAAGGTGGAATAACACGGAATGGGCAGCTTTTATTAATAATGCTAAAAAATAGTCTCTTCGCCTATATTAAAGTATTTTTATCGATTGGGAATAAACCTTACTTGAATGAAAACAAGCTACTAGCTTATGAAACATGCGATATTGGATTGGTAAGGAGAGCAAATTTAGTCGCGATTCAATAAAGTCATAAGCTAGGTTAGTTGAATTTAAAAAGCCCCATCAGGGGCAATTTTGATACTGAAAAAACAACTAAATTAAGTCTATTTTACAGCGAACAGCGTTATCCCATTTTTTGAAATAGCTGCTTTAGCAAACCTAACGGTGTGCGTGGATGGCTGTTTTGTTCACTTACTGGCGATTTGAAAAGAGTCCCTGTGCTTGGCTGAATATTTATCGCAGATGCATTCCTTAGAAAATTAACTTGTATTGTTCGGCTATCGCCATTTAAGGTAGCAATGATATCCATGGAGCCTTCGGCTAAACTGCTGATTTCTAATTCTGTATTTCCATATTCATCAGTCAATTTAGTTGGTGAGATAACGCCATTTGGTGCTTCAAAATGAACCTGTGCCCCAGCGATGCTTTGTCGGCTATTATTCACAATATGCAGTTTAATTTTGTTTTTACTGATCCCATCAGCGACTGCATTGTCTTGCATGATATCAATGCTACCAATGAATGACTGGCTAATATCGGGTTTAAAGTTAAACATTTCATTTATTTCTATGCCATGTTCCGTATTTGCTTTTATGGCATAACTTCCTGATATAAAAGAGGTGAATTGAATAGAGGCTTCACCTTTACTATTGGCAACGATGCTATAGGGTTGTTCAGAAACTGATTTTGTCGCTTGGGCTTTCCACATAAAATGATTAAGTAATGAATAATACCCCATATTTTTTTGGTCAATAGATTTAAGGCTTGCAGGCAGTATGAAGCTGACTTTTGCATTGGGTACTGGGTGACCAAGAGCATCTTTAATTACTACGGCGAATGTATTTGCGTCTTTACCGTTAGCGACGGCATTATTTCTTTTTACGGTATTTTTATGGGTGATGGTGAGAGCACCGGTATTGGTAACTTCAATTAACGTTTCTGCTTGTGGAGAAACATTTCCATTGGTGTCATAAGCCGTTACGGTTAAACGATAAAGGTTGAGTTGTTGGTTTTTAAAAGCATTGCTGGCAATTTTATAAGATGGCAGTTTTACTGAGCTTTCTATGCCATTAAGGTGAATTTCTCCCCCAGCGGCTATCAATTCAGGGGCTTCTATCACTATTTTTTCTAGCGGGTATTTCGTGGTTAAATTGCGGATAATAGAGAGTTCTTCTCCTGTCATACCCTGAATAACTTTCGGTAATGAGAGTGAAATTAACGTTTTCTTTCGGTACTCCAACACAATATTGTTATTACGGTTAACAAAATCATAGCGGTTACTGGAAATATGACGAGTAGCTTCTATCGCGGAAGCATCAAGATGTTGTGCTAAGCTTCTTCCTAACAACCAATTGAAGGCAATTTTTGCACTTGTTTCATTTGTTCCTCTATTACCTATTTTATGTTCTGTATTTAGCGCAAGGAGAGGGAATGGGGACCAATTGATGCCTACAGTAGCCGCTATTGGGTTTTTCTGACGCTCATCTTTACCAAATAAAGCCACGTCATCACCATAATATTGTTCTAGTTTTAGGTTCGCACCTAAATTGGCATACGTAGGGAGCCAACCTTCAACTTGAATATCCCAACCGTTAGCAGGTCGTGCGTTATAATCATAGGCTAATTCGGACGCACTACGCCAAGCCGATAGCCCTAAATAGCTATTCGCACTCATTCGAACGTAATCTTGAGCATACTCGACTCCAAGCCCTAAGCGCGAATGGTAATGGGATAAATCATGATCAAAGAAAGCATTCACCCCGATCATGCTATTTTGTTGAAAATGACGTAAACCAATACCGTTATTGGTCTGTAACCGGCCATCAGTACGGTGAATACTGTGCTGAGAAAATAACAACAAATCGTGTTGATCATACCAAGGTACTAGCCAATCTAATTGAGAAGCCTTAATTGACAATTTTTTATCGAGGTTAATATTGAGCCTGGCATTACCGGCTTTGGATAACCAATGTGTTATTTCATCTGTAGCGATATTAGCCGCTTTATGGCGAGCGTAATCTTGTGCCATATCGGCAAGATTTTGGGTGTTTTTTTCTTCAGAAGCAAAGTTTGCGGCATTTTGCCCATATTCCGCTAAAAAACGTTCAGTACTATCTTCAAGTTGTGCTTCGGGTTGGGGTCCTTCAAATTGAATAGCATTACTACCGAGTGTAGGTAAATCGTCTAAATGGGCGATTTGGGCATAGCTTGGCACCATTGGCACAATAGCCGTAGACCAAATTGCCGTTGAGAATAGCAAGCAGTTCGGTAATTTAGGTTTCAATTTTGACGAAGGGGGATTCATCGAGCATATTCCTGATATCAATATTAACATGGCTATTTTCAGGCTAGACAGTGCTCAGTGCTTGTGAATTGATTGGATGAATACGGAAACACGATTTGTATATTGGAAATATTTGGAATAACTGGCTTTGGTTGATAATCAAAAAATACAGAATATTATACAGATTAAAGTAAATGATTTTTTATTGGAAAAAATCTTACCATAATAAAAACAACAAATTAGATGAGGAAGTTATGGAGTTAACATTTTTAGGAACCAGTGCTGGGGTGCCGACAAAAGAGCGCAATGTCACCAGTATGATATTAAATTTGGTCGGTATTCGTAAAAGCTATTGGTTATTTGATTGTGGCGAAGGGACACAGCATCGCATTTTAAATAGCCCATTTAAAACGCCAAAAATTGAGAAAATATTTATTACCCATTTACATGGCGACCATATTTTTGGTCTACCCGGCTTGTTATGTAGCCGTTCAATGGGGGGAGCGACAGACCCGCTGACGGTTTATGGTCCAAAAGGGTTAAAGCAATATATTGAAACGGTATTAGCGGTGAGTATGTCTTATATGACATACCCGTTGGAAATCGTTGAAATTGAAGCTGGGCAGTTATTTGATGATGGGGAGTTAATTGTGACGGCTTATGCCCTTGACCACCGTGTTGAGTGCTATGGCTATCGTATTGAGGAGTACCCGAAGAGTGGTGCATTAGATGCAGTCAAATTAGCCAATGACAATATTCCCCGAGGCCCTTGGATGCAAGCGCTTAAAGCGGGAGAAACGATAATTCTTGATGACGGGCGAGTCGTTAATGGCGCTGATTACCTCGGTGAGCCAGTACCCGGTAAAGTCGTTGCGATTTTTGGAGACACTCAACCGACAGAGCAAGCGCTGGCGCTCGCGAAAAATGCCGATGTAATGATCCATGAAACGACACTAGAGGCTGAATTCGCCGAAAAAGCCAATGAGCGTGGGCACTCGACGACAGTACAAGCGGCGGAGCTAGCACGTGAAGCGGGAGTAAAACGTTTTATTGCCACTCATTTGAGTGGCCGCTATACGAGTGAGGATATTCCAAGGTTATTGGCACAGTGCCAGTCAGTATTCCCTCAAACGGAAATCGCAGAAGATTATTTGACGGTGAAGATCTAATGTTGGCGGGCAATAGGTTGCCCGCTAAATCTATTGATGGTTTTAATAAATCACTTTCACAAAGCCATTACGGCAATATGTTTCATATTCATCAGAAAGTTGCCGGTTTGTGACAATCACATCAAATTGTGATAATTCCCCCATATTGGCGGTAGCGACTTCATCAAACAGGTTATAGGGCGCTAATAAAATCTTACGGATGGATTTCTCCATAGCTTTTTTCTTCATGGGTAAATCATCGAGATTATAGCAAGTTACACCAAAATTCCCATGTACACCGGCCGCTGAAATAAAGGCTTTTTTGGGGTTGATTGAATCCAGTAATGAAGGGAGAGATGGGTTGTAAAAAGAGTCACTTTTAGGACGATATTCCCCACCACACAGTAGCGCAGTGGCATTTTTTTTCTGGCTAAGGGCGAGAAAAACGTTATGTGAGTAACAAATACCGGTGAAATTAATCTCTTCGGGGATGAGTGAAATTAAGGTTGCCATTTCAATGCCATTATCAAAGAAGATCACGTCATCTTCAGTCACCATGCTCGCTGCAAGGTTAGGAATATATAATTCTTCAGTTTGATCTGGGGTAAAAACATCCGCTTGTGGCTCATTTGACACTAAATTGGCAGGTTGGGTAACAGAAACAATATAGCCGCCGAGGAGCGACATAGGGATAGGGCCTTCGGTATCAGCGCTGAGGTCTCGTCGAATAGTCATTTCTGAGACTTCGAGTATTCTAGCGGCTTCTTTTAAATGAATGCGCCCTGAGCGTTTTAAACATTCACTTAAACGGCGAAGGCGTTCTTTTTGTTTAGTTTCTATCACCCTACAATCCTTTTATGATATACAAAATTGGCGCGGTTAAACCGCGCCCCATCACTTAGTAGTCACTTGGCTTGGTTGCCGTTCCTGTGACAATTGCAACACTCGCACTTGCACCTACACGGTTTGCGCCGGCTTCAATCATTTTAATTGCAGTTTCACGGTCACGCACACCACCGGAGGCTTTGACACCGACTTCATCGCCAACGACTTTACGCATCAGAGCGACATGGTGTTCTGTTGCACCCATTGTACTGAAACCTGTTGAAGTTTTCACAAAACCGACTTTAATTGTGCGGCAAATTTCACAAACTTGGGTAATTTCTTCATCAGTTAACAGGCAATTTTCTAAAATAACTTTTAATGTTGCTTTACCGCAGGCGGCAAATACGGCTTCGATATCACGACGAACAAAGTCTAAGTCGCCACTTTTGAGCATGCCAATGTTGATAACCATATCGACTTCATCAGCACCACGGCGCACAGCTTCTGCGGCTTCAAATGCTTTGGCTTCCGTTAAGCCTGCACCGAGTGGAAAGCCTACCACACAGCAAACCTTAACGTCGCTGTTTTTTAAAAGTTCGCTGGCTAAAGGAACATAACCTGTGTTCACACAGACAGATGCAAAATGGTGCTCTGCAGCTTCTGTACACAGTTTAGTAATATCGCTGACAGTCGCATTCGCAGCAAGTAAAGTGTGATCAATATATTTTGCTAAGTCTTGCATTTTCAACTTTCCTATATAAATGTGGGATAGACAACAAAGAATGAGGAAATGTGGTAGATATAACACTTGATCATTCGTTATTCGAGATCCTAATCACAAATGATATTTTTGCAACATGATAATGTTACTATCATATCATTATGTGATTTATTTAACACGAGGGGCATTATGGATATAGCAGTTATTGGTTCAAACATGGTTGATTTGATCACTTACATCGATCAAATGCCAAAAGAAGGCGAAACGTTAGAAGCGCCAGCTTTCAAAATTGGTTGCGGTGGTAAAGGTGCGAACCAAGCGGTTGCTGCTGCTAAGTTAAATTCAAAAGTGATCATGCTAACCAAAGTCGGTGATGATATTTTTGCAGATAATACGATCCGCAATCTAGAGTCTTATGGCATTAACACCCGTTATGTGGAAAAAGTACCTTGTACCTCAAGTGGTGTTGCGCCAATTTTTGTTAATCAAAATTCATCGAATAGTATTTTGATCGTCAAAGGGGCGAATAAGTTTTTATCCCCAGAAGATATCGATCGCGCAGCGGAAGATCTGAAAAAATGTAAATTGATCGTTCTGCAATTAGAAGTCCAACTTGAAACAGTTTATCACGCGATTTCATTCGGTAATAAACATGGGATCCCTGTGTTGCTTAACCCAGCGCCTGCACAACGTACGCTCGATCTGGATTTTGCCTGCCGATGTGATTTCTTTGTCCCTAATGAAACTGAACTCGAAATTTTAACCAATATGCCAGTCGACACGATGGATAACATTCGTCGTGCTGCGCAGTCTTTACTGGATAAAGGGTTAAAAAACGTCATCGTGACATTAGGGGAAAAAGGGGCGTTATGGATGACCCGCGACAGCGAGTTACATATACCCGCAATTAAAGTGAATGCGATTGACACCAGTGGTGCAGGGGATGCCTTTATCGGCTGTTTCTCTCATTACTATGTCCATACGGGGAATATTGAAGAAGCACTGAAAAAAGCAGTGATGTTTTCGGCTTTCAGTGTGACAGGGAAAGGAACTCAATCTTCTTATCCAAGTGTTGAGCAATTTAATGAATTTGTACAAATCAACACAGCTAATGAATAGCTAAATAATAATAGTCCAACGTAGCTATATACCCTTTGAATAATTAAGTGGTCATCAGAGCCACATAGCCACTCATCGGGTATAAATTATAAAAATATAAGGGTTACTATGAACATTAAGAACATCACTCAGTTACCGGATGGCTACCTGAGTAAGACACCTCTATTCCAATTTATCCTACTATCGTGCCTGTTCCCATTGTGGGGATGCGCAGCAGCATTAAATGATATTTTAATCACACAGTTTAAAAGTGTTTTTGAGCTCAGTAACTTCGCCTCTGCTTTAGTACAAAGCGCATTCTATGGTGGTTATTTCTTAATCGCTATTCCAGCGTCGTTAGTGATCAAAAAAACCAGTTATAAATATGCCATTATGGTAGGGCTGATCCTATACATCGCGGGCTGCAGCATGTTCTTCCCTGCGTCTCATATGGCGACTTACACCATGTTCTTGGCCGCGATTTTCGCCATTGCGATTGGTTTAAGCTTCCTTGAAACCGCAGCGAATACATACAGCTCAATGATAGGACCTAAACAATACGCGACATTGCGTTTAAATATTAGCCAAACTTTCTACCCAATTGGCGCAGCTGGTGGGATCTTACTGGGTAAATATCTGGTATTTTCCGAAGGAGAGAGTTTACAAAACCAAATGGCGGGAATGAATGCGGAACAAATCCATGAATTCCGGTTAGCCATGTTGGAGAATACCCTCGAACCTTACCGTTACATGATTATGGTATTGGTTGTGGTAATGATTTTATTCCTTATTACCAAGTTTCCTAAATGTAAAGTGGCAGAAACGCAAGATCATAAGCGTCCTACTGCATTAGAAACCTTAAGATATTTAGCGAAAAATAGCCGCTTTAGAAAAGGAATTATTGCCCAGTTCTTATATGTCGGAATGCAAGTGGCAGTGTGGTCATTTACTATTCGCCTAGCGCTAGAAATGGGGGATATTAACGAACGTGATGCCTCAAACTTTATGGTGTATAGCTTTGCCTGTTTCTTTATTGGTAAGTTTATCGCCAATATTTTAATGACTCGCTTTAATGCAGAGAAAGTCCTAATTATCTACTCGGTGATTGGTGCGCTGTTCCTGATTTATGTTGCATTTATTCCGAGTTTCACTGCAGTGTATGCAGCGGTCATGGTGAGTATTCTATTTGGACCTTGCTGGGCAACAATCTACGCAGGTACTTTGGATACTGTTGATAATGAGCATACCGAAATGGCCGGAGCGGTCATTGTAATGGCGATTGTCGGTGCTGCGGTTGTTCCTGCAGTTCAAGGCTATGTCGCAGATATGCTGCACTCATTACAGCTTTCATTCCTCGTTTCTATGCTGTGCTTCGTGTATGTCGGTTTTTACTTCGTTGGTGAACGCCGCTTTAAAGCCAAACAAGCTGCAAAATAGTGCTCAAATTGGGTAGTGTGAGCTACCCATTTCCATTTATCTCATTAAACCGTGAGTATGAAAATGAATACATTGATACCTCTTCACAAAAGCTTATTTACGGAAAACCCGACGCTTATTCTAAAAAATAACCAATTTACGGCCACTGCATTTCGTTACCAAACTGGCGTGGAAGGGCTACGAATTGAAAATCAGCAAGGGTATTTAACGATTTTACCTTTTTTAGGACAAATGATTTGGGATGCACAATTTTGTGGCCAAAATCTGAAAATGGAAAATATGTTTTCAGCGCCAAAACGTGTTCCAACGGTCGTTGAAACCTACGGTTGCTTTGCATTCCATTCAGGTTTAATCAGCAATGGTTGCCCTTCACCAGAAGATTCACATCCATTACATGGGGAAATGCCTTGCGCAGCAATGGATAGCGCTTGGCTTGAACTGACTGGCGAAAGTTTAAGAGTTGTTGGCGAATATGAGTATGTGATGGGTTTTGGTCATCATTATCGTGCGACACCGTCAGTGCAATTAAACTCAGACAGTGCATTATTTGATATTCATATGTCAGTCACCAATTTAGCATCGGTTCCTATGCCTCTCCAATATATGTGCCATATGAATTATGCTTACGTGGAGAATGCAACACTGACGCAAAATATCCCTGAAAATGCGATTAAATTGCGTGAATCAATACCGGGGCATGTTCAGCCAACTGAAAAATGGCTCGAATTTAATGAAGCGCTGAAATCCGGTAAAGTCACATTAAATCAGCTTAATCAGCCACAAATGTGTGACCCTGAAATTGTATTTTTTATGGATGACCTTAGCCAATATACCGCAACGCCTGAGTTTAGGATGACTTCGTCTACAGGAGATACGTTTGTCACTCGTTTCAAATCTAATGAGCTAAATTATGCGACCCGTTGGATTTTGTATAATGGTGACCAAAAAGTTGGCGCATTTGTTCTCCCCGCAACGTGTCGTCCAGAAGGTTTCCTTGCGGCAAAAAATAGCCAAACACTGATTTGGTTGGAGGCGGGGCAAACCCGTGAATTTACTGTCACTACCGGTGTTGAAAAGTAGTTTTATCTCAAAAAGGCAGCGTTGCTGCCTTTTACTCATATTGCTGACATTCTTCTTCCAAATCAGCAAGAAGCGCCGCAGCATCATAAATCAGTGTTTTTTTCCCATCAGATTGCATCATCAAAGCAACCTTAATATTTGCTTCATGCATATCAGGCAAAATTTCTGTCATCAGGTGTTCAAGGGTAAATAGCATTGGCGTAAAATTTGCCCATTTATCCGTTAAACACAACTCAACATACGCTTTGGCAGGCCATAGGGGTAGAAAAAGACATTTTTCATCATTCCATGCGGTAACAATATTTTGCCCATCTCCAAGACCCCATACCTGCTCCCAATCAGCGATTTTACCGACAAAATAGGTATACTGCTGATATGGCCTAAGCGCATGGACATTTTTTATTTCTTTGTCATTTGGGGAAAACTGGTTGTTATTCATTATTGGATATTTTAAAAAGTAACTGATAATTATTAGGAAAATTATCTTTATAATTGTTATCTTAATGGCAAAGTAACGAAAAACAATACACAGTAAAACAAATAAAAATAAGATCTATCAGGTAAATTTTAGGGCGGTTAGAAATGATAGAAGCATTACTTGAGAAATATGCCATTGGCATGACCTTAATTGCGACTTTTCTCGCAATCTATTTAGTTTTTGAGATTGTACATAAACGGCGTAAGCATAAACATAAGCGCAAAAGTATTTTGATCCATGTGGTTCAAACCCTAGTGCTGTGTGGCGTAGTTATCGTTATTGCTCAGTATGTCGATATGGCTGCCTCTGATTTTGATTTAACTTTTATTTCAACCTCTTTAGTTAATTTTATCACTATTACATTGATTGCATTGATTTTAATGCGAAAACTGTTTCAATTAGCGAACCGACTAGAAAAAGCTCAGATTAAAAAAGGCAGTGACCCCACTTCGGCTCGTATTATCGCCCGTGTATTTAAAACCGCAATATTTGTCATTATGGTACTGCTGTTTGGTGAGCATTTTGGGATGAGCCTGTCTGGTTTGATGGCGTTTGGTGGAATTGGCGGTATTGCTATCGGTATGGCAGGTAAAGACATCCTAAGTAACTTTTTCTCAGGGATAATGCTCTATTTTGACCGCCCCTTTAATATTGGCGATTGGGTCAGTTCACCGGATAGAAATATCGAAGGCACGGTGGTTGAAATTGGTTGGCGGATCACCAAAATTATTACGTTTGACCACCGCCCGCTATACATTCCTAACTCGGTTTTTTCTTCTATTAGTGTAGAAAACCCAGGGCGCATGACTAACCGACGCATCAAAACTGAAATTGGTTTACGTTACGAAGATTCAGATAAAATTGGAGCGATTGTCGACGATATCCGTACGATGTTACAGCAAGATGCCAATATCGATACCAGCCAAACTCTATTAGTGTATTTCGATGCTTTTGCTGACTCTTCGTTAAATATTATGGTGTATTGCTTTACCAAAACAACAGTTTGGGCTGAATGGTTAGCCGCGCAGCAAGCGGTGTATTTGAAGATCATTGAGATAGTTAAACGCCACGATGCGGACTTCGCATTCCCATCACAAACGTTGTATGTGGAAAAAAACAACTAACGTCCCATTACAGATAAATTGGCCGATTAATTGGTGGTGATCACCGGGTTAATTGGTTAATTTATCTTTTTATTATCTTTATGATGGCCTGAAGTGTGGGGAAGTGGGTTGTGATGAGATAGAATTTTTATGCTATTAACCAGTGGCTTATAAAATATATTCGACTTTCCAAATCTTGCCCTCTTTTCTTACCATGCTAATCATTTCAATTCCCTGATCTATCAAGTATATTGTCCGCCTCTTTTCCTCAGCTAACTAAGAGCCAGACTGCTATGAACAAAATCAATGTGGCATGTAGCCAGGGGGTCGCAATCTATTTCACTAATCAATTTCAGTGGGTAGATATTCGCGATGCACAGTTAAACAATATTGCCGCTGTCGTGCTATCTGAACAAGATGCCAACCAAGGGCTGTGGGAAAGAGTCGTTGAGAGCCAGCTGAGTATTCCGCTGTTTATCATCAGTGATAAACAGCTGCCAACCGATGGAAACTTACCACCTTATTTAACGGCGTTATTACCGCCAGCTCCTGCTGCCCGTGAAGAAAATAGCCGTCAATTGCTCGATGCGGCGGATCAGTACCTTGAGCAGTTATTACCGCCATTTTTTGCTCGAATGATGGATTATGCTGCGGGCCATAATGTGACTTTCGCCTGTCCGGGCCACCAGGGCGGCCAATTTTTCCGTCGCCACCCTACAGGGGAACAATTTTATCAGTTTTATGGTGAAAACCTGTTTCGTACCGATTTATGCAATGCCGATGTGGCAATGGGCGATTTATTGATCCACGAAGGTGCCGCGAAAGAGGCACAAAAATTCGCCGCGAAAGTGTTCAATGCGGACAAAACTTATTTTGTGTTAAATGGTACCTCATCATCCAATAAAGTGGTGCTAAATGCGCTATTAACACCGGGCGATTTAGTTTTATTCGATCGCAACAATCATAAATCAAACCACCATGGGGCGTTAATACAGGCGGGGGCAACACCTGTCTACCTAGAGACGGCACGTAATCCTTTTGGTTTTATTGGTGGTATTGATGCGCACTGCTTTGTCGAAAGTTATCTACGTGAACTTATTCAAGAAGTGATGCCTGAAAAAGCTCAAGCTAAACGACCATTTCGCTTAGCCGTGATCCAACTTGGAACTTATGACGGTACGGTGTATAACGCAAGGCAAGTCGTTGATAAAATAGGTCATTTATGTGACTACATTCTATTTGATTCTGCGTGGGTGGGGTATGAACAATTTATTCCAATGATGCGCCAGTGCTCGCCATTGCTACTTGAATTAAATGAAAACGACCCAGGTATTATGGTCACTCAGTCAGTTCATAAACAGCTGGCCGGGTTTTCTCAAGCGTCACAAATTCATAAAAAAGATAATCATATCAAGGGACAAGAGCGTTTTGTATCACACAAAAAACTCAACAATGCTTTTATGATGCACGCCTCTACTAGCCCATTTTATCCCTTGTTTGCCTCTTTGGATGTGAATGCACGTATTCACCAAGGTGATGCAGGTAAAATGATGTGGATGGACTGCGTGAAAGTGGGGATTGAGGTAAGAAAATCGATATTTCAGCACTGCCGTTATTTTAAACCCTTTGTTCCTGAAGTGGTGGATGGCAAGGCATGGCATGAATACCCAACGGAACAAATCGCTGCGCAGCAGCGCTTCTTTAATTTCATACCGCAAGAACGTTGGCATGCGTTTGATGGCTATGCACAGGACCAATACTTCGTTGACCCCTGCAAATTGATGCTAACGACCCCGGGTATTGATGTCGAAAGTGGCGAATATGAAACTTTTGGCGTTCCTGCGACGATTTTGGCGCATTTTTTACGTGAACACGGAGTGATCCCTGAAAAGTGTGACTTAAATTCAATTTTGTTTTTGTTAACTCCCGCAGAAACCCGTGAAAAACTGGAGCTGTTAGTCTCTCATTTAGTCCGTTTCGAACAGTTACTGGATGAAGACGCACTATTGGAAGAGGTTTTGCCATCGGTTTATCAGCGTTATCAAGCACATTACCAAGGCTACACATTGCGTCGCCTGTGCCAAGAAATGCATCAGCTCAGCGTTAATGACAACATTAAACAGCTGCAAAAAGAGATGTTCCGTAAAAATCACTTCCCTGAAGTAAAAATGGCGCCTCAGCAAGCACACTTAGAATTTATTCGTGGTAATTGTGAATTATTGCCGTTAGATGAATTAGAAGGGCGTATTGCGGTTGAAGGTGCGCTACCGTACCCACCGGGTGTGCTGTGTGTGGTGCCAGGGGAAGTGTGGTCTGGCCCAGTATTGCGCTATTTCAAAGCACTAGAAACAGGGATTAATGCATTACCGGGCTTTGCACCTGAGCTACAAGGTGTTTATATTTCGAAAAATGAAGGTGAGAAAAAACGTGTCTATGCGCATGTTTTGAAATAAATTTCCAAGTATTCAGATATTAAGCATAGATTTTGCCTTGCTAGCTCGTTAAATTGGGGTCAGTGCCATTTCTGACTCCAATTTTAAGAAGGTAAGGTATGAGCAAAAAAATAATCCTCGATTGTGATCCCGGCCATGACGATGCTATCGCGTTATTACTGGCCTATGGTAACCCTGACATTGAATTATTGGCGGTAACAACCGTTGCCGGCAATCAAACCCTTGAAAAAGTCACTCATAATGCATTGGCTATCGCTGAAATGGCGAAGATCACCGGTGTTCCATTTGCCGCGGGTTCGGTTCGCCCCTTAGTTCGGGAAATTGAAGTCGCACCTGATATTCATGGGGAATCAGGTCTCGATGGGCCTGTATTACCAACGCCCACATTGACGCTTGATGAACGGCATGCGGTTTCGCTGATTATCGAAACGATTATGTCTCATCCTCCTAAAACAGTGACTTTAGTTCCTACTGGTGCATTAACCAATATTGCGCTTGCGGCTCGTCTTGAACCGCGCATTGTCGAGCGAGTTAAAGAGGTGGTGCTGATGGGCGGGGGCTACCATGTTGGGAATTGGAGTGCGGTAGCTGAGTTTAATATTAAAATTGACCCAGAAGCGGCTCATATTGTTTTCAATGAAAAGTGGCCACTAACCATGGTGGGGTTAGATCTTACCCATCAAGCGCTAGCAACCCCTGATGTTGTGAAAGAAATTGCTGCGATTGGCAGTGATTGTTCGCAATTTGTCATCGAATTATTGGATTTCTTTGGGAAAATGTACAAGCAAGCTCAAGGCTTTGATGCTCCGCCAGTGCACGACCCTTGTGCGGTTGCCTATGTCATTGATCCGACAGTAATGACTACGCAAAAAGTGCCTGTGAATATTGAGCTGACAGGAACGCACACGCTAGGCATGACAGTGGCTGATTTCCGTCATCCAGCGCCTGAAAATTGCTATACTCAAGTCGCGGTTAAGTTAGACCATCATAAATTTTGGCAGTTGATTATCAATGCATTAAAAAATATTGGGTAATAAATGGATAATGAAATAGAACAGATGCCTTATGAGGCATTAATTGAACGCAGTATGAATGCGTTACAGGCCAAAAACCAATTTCATTGTGATACATGGGAATTAGATGAAGCCGATTGGTCCGTGAACCAAGACGAAGGAACCATTATTTTTCATGCGCCTGACAATATAATGGCAACAGCGCCAGTTCAAATTGTGGGTACTTATGACCAAAGCCAAGGCAGTTGGATGTGGAGCTGGGCAAACAGTTCTATCGACAGCGCTTTAACCCAAGATGCAATTGCGGTGAAAGCTTATGGCGAGCGGAAAGACAACGCATTATTAACCGCCCGAATTAGTCACATTGAAGAATATGACGCATGGCAATTAACGGCATTGGCTTGCGAACTCAATAGCCAGCAAGGGGTATATCGTGGGATTGCGGGGCATACTTTGATATTTATGACATTTGGTGAGGTGTCTCTCCAACAAATTTAGGTTGTATTGGTGCTTTATCTCTGGTCGATAAGGCATTTTAGCGCCTTTATTCTATAACCTGCCCGTTATACTCAGTTTTTTCAATGAGGAGTTTGCTATCAGCCGCGACGCCAGAATTAGCTGAGCAAATTATTGAACTGATGAATAGTTGAAGATGAGAGCGTGAAGATAAGCCTCTTCACGCGATTTAGTTGGTATAAATTAGCTAAAATCAAAATGCAAACGTAGTTTTTTGCAATGTAAACAACGAAATAAATAACCTTGAGCAGCGCTATCTTGATGGAGAATATTCGCGAGCTCTGAAATTGAAAAACCATAATCAGCGATATCATCTTCAAGGGAAACAAATTCATCGAGTTTATCTTTGATGTCATCCCAGTAAACATAGCCTATGAATTCACAAGGCTCTTGGCAGTGTGCGAGCCAAATTTCTTGTTGCCACCCTTGATAGCCCGGTGTTCGTTTAATTAGTTCATCAAACATTTCAGTAGGATAGGGGGTTAGGGTATGTGAAAACTCGCCGTCTTCGTCATATTCGCAATCAATACCTTCAACACTGGCAGGGTCTTGAAACTCACCATCAAATTTTGCACTGGCAGAACCATCGGCAATACACCAAGGACACAAAGCATCAATGTCCTCAATAGAATAAAACGGGCTTTCATAATAAATATCAGTAGGTTGCTTACAACAATCACAGGTTACTGTTTTATCCGTCAGAAAAGCTTCAGTTTCAATAGGATCCGGGTGGTACCTAAATGTAGGGAGTGTTCGGTTATTGAGTGGCATATACAGTTCCTATTAAAGGTTGCGCGAGAAGTAAACCAACTTTGGGAAAGCATACCACAAGGCTGCTTGATTATATCTTTCGGTTTTATTCCATGGTGAGTTTCAGATAAAGCAAGTCGTTCAGTTAATTTGAATGAATTGAGCGATATTATTAGCTTTAACCTAAATAACATTGTCGATATGATACCTTCATCGCAGACAACAAGGGTTGTCTCATCGAATAAAAAGTGAAGGAATTGGATTATGAACATGTTAAAAACTTTGATGGCAGCTTCTGTATTATCTTTCGTCGCATTTGGTGCATCAGCAGCAACAATCACTGCAACAGGTGATACGCTGGCTTCAACAGAAGCAAAAATTGCAGCTAAAGCTAAAGCCGCCGGTGCGGATAGCTATACAATTACCAGTGCTCGTATGGGAAATTTTGTCACAATGAGCGCAGAAACTAAATAACGAATTGTGTGAATTCATCTTGTTGAAATATTTTTGATGAAAAGTGGTTTTTTAGGTGCGATAAGCAGACTAAATACCACTTTTGTTTTATCTGAACCCACATAGAGTACTTTTCTAACTATTGAGGAGTCGTTGATATGAGTTTCAAATATAACCGCCTAGATAAAGATAATGCCGCTGTATTACTTGTTGACCATCAAACGGGTTTATTATCACTGGTTCGCGACCAAGACCCCGATAAATTCAAGAATAGCGTGTTAGCGTTAGCGGATCTTGCCAAGTATTTTAACTTGCCGACTATTTTGACGACATCTTTTGAAGATGGTCCTAATGGCCCGTTAGTGCCCGAGTTAAAAGAAACTTTTCCTGATGCCCCTTTCATTGCCCGCCCAGGCCAAATCAATGCATGGGATAACGAAGAGTTCGTCAAAGCTGTCAAAGCGACAGGTAAAAAACAGTTGATTATTGCCGGTGTTGTGACAGAAGTGTGTGTGGCATTCCCTGCATTATCAGCCTTAGAAGAAGGCTATGAAGTTTTTGTTATTACTGATGCTTCAGGTACATTTAACCCGATCACACGTGATGCCGCGTGGGATAGAATGTCAAAAGCAGGGGCCCAATTGATGAGCTGGTTTGGTGCCGCTTGTGAATTACACCGTGATTGGCGCAATGATGTGGAAGGGTTAGGTACGTTGTTCTCAAACCATATCCCTGATTATCGTAACTTAATGACCAGCTATGCACTGCTTTCTGCGAAAAAATAGTGTGTGACTGAATATTAAAATGACATAATTGGTTTGGAAATCCTCGATATGACATTGCTCATATCGGGGGTTATTTCGTTAAATTAGCTGGGTTCAGCCGCTCGTTTTCGTCATCATCGCACTTAGTTCGCTCTATGCTATAATAGCCTGCTGTTTTTGCTTGGCTCCTTACTTTTTGGGGCTATCCATTTGATTTCAATACACAAGACCACCATGCATCAAAATACCTCAAAACAAGGCTACACCAACCTAAACCGATTTTCCGTTGCGCCGATGTTGGATTGGACAGATCGCCATTGCCGTTATTTTCATCGTTTATTAAGCAAAAACACCTTGCTGTATACTGAAATGGTCACAACAGGGGCGATTATTTTCGGGAAAGGGGACTATCTTGCCTTTAGTGAGGAAGAACATCCGGTAGCACTACAGCTCGGTGGTAGCGACCCAGCCGCATTGGCACAATGTGCCAAGCTGGCGCAAGAACGTGGTTATGATGAAATTAATTTAAATGTCGGATGCCCATCAGATCGCGTACAAAATGGGCGTTTTGGTGCCTGTTTAATGGGTGATGCCCAATTGGTTGCTGATTGCGTGAAAGCCATGCAAGACGTGGTTTCTATCCCGGTGACCGTAAAAACCCGTATTGGTATTGATGAGCAAGACAGCTACGCGTTTTTATGTGATTTTATTGAAACCGTTTCTGATAAAGGCGGTTGTGAGATGTTTATTATCCATGCGCGTAAAGCATGGCTATCCGGCCTTAGCCCAAAAGAAAACCGCGAAATCCCACCATTAGATTACCCGCGAGTTTATCAATTAAAACGTGATTTCCCACATCTGACGATGGCCATTAATGGCGGTATTAAAACATTAGAAGAAGCCAAACAGCATCTTCAACATTTAGATGGTGTGATGGTGGGGCGTGAAGCTTATCAAAACCCGTCTATTTTAACAGCGGTTGATAACCAATTGTTTGGTGAGCACTTTCCTATCACCAATGGTGTTGATGCAGTTAGGGCGATGTACCCTTATATAGAAAATGAATTAACAAAGGGCGCCTATTTAGGTCATATGACGCGGCATATGTTAGGGATTTTCCAAGGTATTCCTGGTGCGCGCCAATGGCGTCGGCATTTAAGTGAAAATGCGCATAAAAAAGGGGCGGATCTAGCCGTTGTTGAGCAAGCTCTGGAGTTTGTCACTCGCGGTGAATAGCTACATATGGGAAAAAAAGCGCCAATTGGCGCTTTTTGGCTGTCATATGGCTGATTATGGAATTAACAAACTCGAACCTTGGGTTTTTCTCGATTCGATAGTGACATGCGCTTTTTGTGCATCTTTTAAAGCAAAAATTTGTGATTGCGGTACATCCACATTCACTTTACCGCTTAAAATCATATCAAATAAGGCATTACTAGCTTGGTCTAGCTCAGCACGCTTAGTCACATAAACGCCTAACGATGGGCGAGTAACGTATAACCCGCCTTTTTGGTTTAAGATCCCCAAATTCACGCCAGTGACAGGGCCTGAGGCGTTACCAAAGCTAACCATCAAGCCACGGCGTTTGAGTGAGTCTAATGAGGCAAGCCATGTGGATTGACCAACAGAGTCATACGCTACATTCACTTTTTCGCCATTCGTGATTTCTTTCACGCGAGCTGCAATGTCTTCTGTTTGGTAATTGATGACTTCCCATGCCCCAGCATCTTTGGCTCTTAACGCTTTATCTGCAGAACCCACTGTGCCTATCATCTTAGCGCCTAGTGCATTTGCCCACTGGCAAGCTATCAGCCCAACACCGCCGGCAGCGGCATGGAACAGAAAGACTTCGTCACGTTTCAGTTGATATGTCTGATGGAATAAATAATAAACCGTCATACCTTTTAATGAGCTGGCTGCGGCTTGTTCAAACGTAATACCATCTGGGAGGTGAGCGACCGCATTTTCAGGAACATTGTGGACTTCGCTATAAGCACCTAGTGGGCCTTGCGCATAAACGACACGGTCACCGGGCTTGAAACCTGTGACATGAGCACCGGTTTTTACAACAACACCCGCTGCTTCTGTACCAAGACCACAAGGCAGATTAGCGACAGGGTATAAACCACTGCGGACATAGGTGTCGATAAAGTTAATCCCGATAGCACGGTTTTCAATTTGAATTTCGTTATCTGCTGGATTTGCTGGGGAGTAATCTACCAAGTTAAGGACGTCAGCGCCGCCATGTTGCGCGAACTCAATACGTTTTGCCATGACAATCTCCAATAAGAACCATTCATTTTAATTACAATAACAATCGTTTTATCATAACGCCATGTTTCAATCAGAAGAATTATAGGTTTGTGCTTTCAGTGATGTATTTTATCTTGTGATGACTTTGCGTAAAGATGCAAAGAAAACCACAAAAAAATAAGATTGGCGTATACTAAGCGCAGATCGTTAATTATAGACTTGGATATTAATGTATGGCTAAAAAACCCTCATCAAATTTCAAAACGGATGCCCCACGAGACCACCAAATGGAAGGGTTAAAACTTCCACCTCATTCTCTCGAAGCGGAGCAGTCTGTTTTAGGGGGGTTAATGTTAGATAACGAGCGTTGGGATACCGTTTCTGAACGTGTGACTCATGCTGATTTCTTTAGCCGACCCCACCGCACTATTTTCTCGCAAATGCAATTTTTGCTTGAGCAAGGCAAACCTATTGACCTTATTACTCTATCGGAATCACTAGAACAACAGGGTGAATTAGATAGCGTCGGTGGTTTTGCTTATTTGGCTGAGCTATCTAAAAATACGCCAAGTGCGGCGAATATTAATGCTTATGCAGACATCGTCCGCGAACGTGCGATAGTTCGCGATATGATTTCTGTTGCTAATGAAATTGCGGATGCAGGTTATGACCCACAAGGGCGAAGCAGTGAAGACCTCCTCGATTTAGCCGAAACTAAAGTTTTCCAAATTGCCGAATCAAGAGCGAATAAAGATGAAGGGCCGAAAGGCATTGAAGCCATTTTGTCGGAAACTGTTGAAAAAATTGAGCAACTTTACCAGCAGCCTCACGACGGTGTTACTGGGGTTTCAACAGGTTACCAAGACCTCGATAAAAAAACTGCAGGTTTACAAGGTTCTGATTTAATTATTGTGGCCGCTCGTCCATCGATGGGGAAAACCACTTTTGCAATGAACTTGTGCGAAAACGCGGCAATGACGGAAGAAAAACCGGTTTTAATCTTCAGTTTAGAGATGCCAGGTAACCAAATCATGATGCGTATGTTGGCATCATTATCCCGTGTTGACCAAACCCGTATTCGTACTGGGCAACTTGATGATGAGGATTGGGCGCGAATTTCAAGCACGATGGGTATTTTGATGGAAAAGCGCAATATGTACATCGATGACTCTTCGGGCCTGACTCCCACAGAGGTTCGTTCACGTGCGAGGCGTATTTACCGTGAACATGGTGGTTTAAGTTTGATCATGATTGACTACCTACAATTGATGCGAGTTCCTGCGCTTTCTGACAACCGTACGTTAGAAATTGCCGAAATTTCACGTTCACTTAAGGCGTTAGCGAAAGAATTAAATGTACCGGTGGTGGCACTGTCTCAGTTGAACCGAAGCCTTGAGCAACGTGCTGATAAACGCCCAGTTAACTCGGATTTACGTGAATCAGGGTCTATCGAGCAAGATGCGGACTTGATTATGTTTATCTACCGCGATGAAGTTTATCACGATAATAGTGAGCTCAAAGGCGTTGCTGAGATTATATTAGGTAAACAGCGTAACGGGCCAATTGGTACAGTGCGGTTGACGTTTAATGGGCAGTGGTCGCGCTTCGATAATTATGCGGGGCCGGCTTATAACGACGAGGACTAAATACTCCTCATAAATACTCGTCATATTTCGCGCTGTCGCGGTGTTGGCTTCATTCCCTAATCCTAGTCACATACTTTTGTATGCTCCTAGGATTATCTCAATCGCCGCCTAGCGACAACGCAAACTATTTAGAGTATTGGAACTAGCGCATTAAAATTAAATGATCCATAAAAATAATATCGAATGGAAATTGATATTTTTTAGCGTATAACAAATAGAGAACATATTGGGCTGCCAAAGGGCAGCTTAATTTTTAGCGGGTTTAGAGAAAAAGAACGAGGAAACAATGAAAGCGGCAACCGCATTGATAAACCGCCGCGCTCTGCGACACAACTTGCAACGGGTGAAAGAAATTGCACCAAATAGCCAAATGATTGCAGTTGTCAAAGCAAACGCTTATGGTCATGGGTTAGTAGGGGTTGGTCAGGCAGTAGAAGAGCTGGTGGATGGCTTTGGGGTGGCAAGGCTCAACGAGGCGCTATTGCTGCGGCAACATGGTGTGGTAAAACCGATTGTGTTACTGGAAGGTTTTTTTGAGCAGTCTGACTTGTTGTTGATGGCAGAAAACCTGATTGATACCGTGATCCACTGTATTGAACAACTTGAAATGCTAGAGGCCACCAAATTGCCTTATCCTCTTAAAGTTTGGATGAAATTAGATACAGGCATGCACCGCCTAGGTGTCCTCCCTAAAGATGCTGAAGGCTTTTATCAACGTTTACAACGCTGCCAACAAGTTCAGCTTCCTATCAACATTGTTAGTCATTTTTGCCAAGCGGATGCCCCCCATTTACCGACAACTGAAAAACAAATTGCCTGCTTTAAACAGTTTATTGCTGATAAAGAGGGGGAAAAATCCATTGCGGCCTCCGCGGGGATTTTACTTTGGCCAGAAGCTCATTATGACTGGGTACGTCCAGGGATCATGATGTATGGCGCTTCGCCACAAGAGGGGAAAAGTGCACAAGACTTCGGTTTACTTCCCGCGATGACACTAAAATCAACATTAATTGCGGTTAGGAAACATGCGGCAGGGCAATGTGTAGGTTACGGTGAAACATGGTGCAGTGATAAAGAGACTCTGCTTGGTGTTGTTGCAATCGGCTATGGTGATGGTTATCCACGTAACGTACCTTCAGGTACACCCGTGTTAATTAATGGACGAAAAGTGCCTATTGTTGGGCGAATTTCCATGGATATGACCGTGGTGGATTTAGGGTTAAATGCCAATGATAAAGTGGGTGATGACGTTATTTTGTGGGGAAATCAACTACCGGTTGAAGAAATTGCCACACAAACGGGTATTATCAACTATGAGTTGCTGACAAAGTTAACCTCTAGAGTTGCAATGGAATATGTAGACGAATAGCCAGCAAAGGGTTATTTTCAGATAACAACGTAAAAATGGCGCTAAATAGGGCAAATCATCGCTTGGTTTATTTAGCGTAAAATAATGATTAGGAGATGTCCTGTGTTCGAACATGTTGATGCTTATCCGGGCGACCCAATTCTGTCGTTAATGGATGAATTTAATAAAGACACTCGTGAAAATAAAATTAATTTGAGTATCGGTCTTTACTATGATGGTGAAGGGAAAACCCCTGAACTGGCGACAGTCGGTACGGCAAAAGCAGCGTTAAATAAACTGCCAGCAAGCGCATCACTGTATTTGCCTATGGAAGGTTTGAAAGATTACCGTACTGAATTGCAAAAATTAGTATTTGGTGAGGATTGCCCACTAATTGCACAGGAGCGTATTGCTACTGTGCAAACCATTGGTGGTTCTGGTGCATTGAAAATTGGTGCAGATTTTTTACATCAATATTATCCAGATTCCGAAGTGTGGTGCAGTGACCCAACTTGGGAAAACCATGCTTCTATTTTTTCAGGTGCGGGTACAAAAGTGCATTATTACCCATACTTTGATGAAAAAACTAAAGGCGTTAAATTTGATGAAATGTTAGCAACATTCAAAAAATTACCTGCTAATAGCATCATCCTAATGCACCCGTGCTGCCATAACCCAACAGGCTCCGACTTGACTCCTGCACAATGGGATGAAGTCACAAAGGTGGCATTAGAGCGTAAACTGATCCCATTTTTAGATATTGCTTATCAAGGTTTTGCAGAAGGCATTAATGAAGATGCTTACGCTATCCGAACGATGGTTAAAGCTGGCTTGCCTGTGTTCGTTAGCAATTCATTCTCTAAAATCTTTGGTATTTACGGTGAACGTGCCGGAGGGCTATCCGTTATTTGCGAAAACCCAGATGAGCGCGACCGTGTATTAGGTCAGTTAAAAGCGGGTGTTCGTCGCTTATACTCAAGCCCGCCATCGAATGGCGCAAAAATTGTTGCAGCGGTATTAACCAATAGCGCAGAAAAAGCCAAATGGTTAGCAGAAGTGGAAGAGATGCGTTTGCGCATTTTAGACATGCGTACGGTACTGGTTGATGAGCTGAAAAAAGCATTACCAAACCACAATTTCGACCACTTGTTAAAGCAACGTGGTATGTTCAGTTACACTGGTTTTTCTAAAGAGCAAGTTGCTCGCCTGAAAGACGAGTTCGCGGTTTACTTGGTTGGAACTGGCCGTGTTTGTATGGCAGGTGTCAATCGCCATAATGTTAAACGTATTGTGGAAGCATTTGCTGCGGTTAGCTAATAACTCTTAGCTATCGTAATAATTATCAGGGAGCAAAATACTCCCTGATAATCTTCTTACTTATTTATTTTTTTATAGCCTTTCTACTTAGTAGCCGCGTTCTAAAATCGTTTTCAAGAACCTTGCAGTGTGCGATTTTTCACACTCAGCCACTTCTTCTGGTGTGCCGGCAATTAAAATTTCACCGCCACCGCTCCCTCCTTCAGGGCCTAAATCAACAATCCAGTCTGCCGTTTTAATCACATCAAGGTTGTGCTCAATCACTACAATGGTGTTTCCTTGGTCACGAAGTTGATGTAAAACGACCAAAAGTTGCTGGATATCAGCAAAGTGCAGGCCTGTTGTCGGTTCATCCAATATATAGATAGTTTGCCCTGTTCCGCGTTTGGATAGCTCTTTGGCTAATTTCACACGTTGTGCTTCACCACCGGATAGCGTCGTTGCTGATTGGCCGAGACGGATATAGGATAAACCAACGTCCATCAGAGTTTGTAGCTTGCGAGCAAGGGCAGGTACGGCATCAAAGAATTCACGAGACTCTTCGATGGTCATATCCAGCACTTCATGGATATTTTTACCTTTATATTTAATTTCTAGTGTTTCGCGGTTATAGCGTTTGCCTTTACATTGGTCACAAGGGACATACACATCAGGTAAGAAGTGCATTTCAACCTTAATGACGCCATCACCTTGGCAAGCTTCACATCGGCCGCCTTTAACGTTAAAGCTAAAGCGCCCTGGGTTATAACCACGAGTTCGAGACTCAGGCACACCGGCAAATAATTCACGAACAGGTGTAAAAACACCGGTATAGGTAGCAGGGTTGGAACGTGGTGTACGGCCTATTGGGCTCTGGTCAATATCAATGACTTTGTCAAAGTGCTCTAAGCCTTCTACATCCAAATAAGGGGCAGGGGTGATGGTGGTTGCCCCATTTAATTGGCGTTGAGCAATAGGGAATAGCGTATCGTTTATTAGTGTTGATTTACCTGAGCCAGACACACCAGTGATGCAGGTAAATAACCCGACAGGGACTTTTAATGTCACATTCTTCAGGTTATTGCCCTTGGCCCCAAACACCGTCAGCATTTTATCTCTATTAATTGGAACGCGTTTTTGTGGAATGTCAATTCTGCGCTCACCGCTTAAAAATTTACCAGTGAGTGAATCTGGGTTTGCGACAATATCTTCCAGTGTTCCTTGAGCAACAATTTGCCCACCATGCACCCCAGCACCGGGTCCGATATCAATCACATGGTCTGCAGCGCGGATCGCGTCTTCGTCATGTTCAACGACGATCACAGTATTTCCTAGATCACGAAGATGGATCAATGTTTCAAGTAAGCGATCATTATCCCGTTGGTGTAAGCCAATTGAAGGTTCATCAAGAACATACATCACTCCCACTAAACCAGCACCAATTTGGCTTGCTAAACGAATGCGTTGTGCTTCACCACCAGACAAGGTGTCAGCAGAACGTGAAAGTGTCAGATAATTAAGCCCAACATTGACGAGAAATTTCAGGCGATCGCCAATTTCTTTTAAAACTTTTTCTGCGATTTGAGCGCGCTGACCTGTGAGTTTTAGGTTCTGGAAAAATTCCATTGCGTGGCCAATGCTGTAATCTGCGATTTCAGGCAATGTCGTATTTTCAACAAATACAAAGCGCGCTTCTTTACGTAAGCGAGTCCCATGGCAAGAAACACATGGACGGTTACTGATATATTTCGCTAATTCTTCACGGACTGCCGTTGATTCTGTTTCTTTATAACGACGCTCCATATTATTGAGTACGCCTTCAAAAGGGTGCCGGCGCACGGTGATGTCACCACGATCATTACGGTATTTAAACTCAATCGTTTCTTTGCCTGAGCCGTATAAAATAATTTTTTGAATGGCAGGGCTCAGAGTGTCATAAGGGGCTTCCACATCAAATTTATAATGCTCAGCTAATGACATCAGCATTTGGAAATAGTAAAAATTACGGCGATCCCAACCCCGAATTGCACCACCCGCGAGTGAGATTTCAGTATTTTGAATGACTCTTTCGGGGTCAAAAAACTGCTGAACACCTAAGCCATCACAGCTCGGACAGGCACCTGCAGGGTTGTTAAAAGAAAATAGGCGAGGTTCAAGTTCCACCATGCTGTAGCCGCAAACGGAACAGGCAAAATTGGCAGAAAAAACCAGTTCTTCTGCATTGGCGTCATCCATATCTGCAACAATTGCGGTACCGCCAGACAGATCTAATGCAGTTTCAAAGGATTCAGCTAAACGCTGAGCAATGTCATCACGAATTTTAAAACGATCGACAATCACTTCAATCGTATGTTTTTTCTGTAATTCGAGCTTTGGCGGGTCGGATAGATCGCAAACTTCTCCATCAATTCGGGCGCGGATATAACCTTGACTGGCTAAGTTATCGAGTAACTTAACGTGCTCCCCTTTACGTTCTTTAACGACAGGCGCAAGTAGCATCATTCGGCGATCGGTGGGCTGAGCCAGAACATTATCGACCATCTGGCTAACAGTTTGAGCAGCAAGTGGTATGTCGTGATCAGGGCAGCGAGGTTCACCAACACGTGCAAATAATAACCGCAGATAGTCATGAATTTCTGTGATGGTTCCGACCGTCGAACGTGGGTTATGTGAAGTGGATTTTTGTTCAATCGAAATCGCAGGGGATAACCCTTCAATATGATCGACATCCGGTTTTTCCATTAAAGAAAGAAACTGGCGAGCATAAGCAGATAAAGATTCAACATAACGGCGCTGACCCTCTGCATACAGGGTATCAAAAGCTAAAGATGATTTCCCTGAACCAGATAACCCAGTAATAACAATGAGTTTGTCGCGAGGGATGATGAGATTGATGTTTTTCAGATTATGCGTGCGTGCGCCGCGGACTTCGATATTATCCATTTACCACTTCCCGGATGATTTGATATTGAACAATCGCAAGAGACTATTATCACATATTTATGGCTGAATGGATATACAGTATTTCCTATTCGTCATATTTCAAACCGTGGCGGTGTTAGCTGCTCTCAGCTACGCAGGTCACATATTTTTGTATGCTTCCCGCGATATCTTCGCTTTATTTTTACTCGTCATATTTCAAACCGTGGTGGTGTTGGCTGCTCTCAGCTACGTAGGTCACATACTTTTGTATGCTCCCTACGATATCTTCGCTTGCCGCCTAGCCACTGTTTGAACTATTTAGAGTAAGGTTTTAATGGTGAAACAGAAAAACAGAAAAACAGAAAAACAGAAAAACAGAAAAACAGAAAAACAGAAAAACAGCGATCTGAATTTATCGAAAAGATAGATGCTGTGCGAATTATTTTATGTCTATACTGAAAATTGGCACGGTAGAATTTCACCAAAAGTTGGAAAGCGTTTCGCAATAACGCTCAGTAGTTTCAATTTCGTGGTGCAAAAAAGCGAGGTCGTGGTAAACTTCACGGCTAATCCAGAGATTAAAATTCAATGCATCAGGAGTAATAAATGGCCAGCAGAGGCGTAAATAAAGTAATTCTTATCGGTAACCTAGGACAAGATCCAGAAATCCGTTATATGCCTAACGGCGGAGCTGTGGCAAACCTGACTCTGGCAACTTCTGAAAGTTGGCGTGACAAGCAAACCGGTGAGATGCGTGAAAAAACCGAATGGCACCGCGTGGTTATCTTCGGCAAACTTGCTGAGGTAGCCGGTGAATACCTGAAAAAAGGTTCACAAGTCTATATCGAAGGTTCTCTGCAAACACGTAAATGGCAAGACCAAAGTGGTCAAGACCGTTATTCGACAGAAGTTGTTGTGAATATCGGTGGATCAATGCAAATGTTAGGCGGCCGTGGCGGTGATGCACCATCACAAGGTCAAGGCGGCCAAGGCGGTTGGGGTCAACCTCAGCAGCCACAAGCAGCACAGCAATTTAGTGGCGGCGGAGCCCCTGCAGCACGCTCATCAGCGCCTGCTCCACAAACCAATGAACCACCAATGGACTTCGATGACGATATTCCGTTCTGAATGACATAAAGCAATTATTGTTAAGTAACTCACAATCAGGTTTATCTAATAGATTGGTTTTACAGGCAATAAATGAAAAATAAAGCCCTTTGAGTGTGTAAACATTTGAAGGGCTTTTTTGTTTTACATGGTTTTGCTTCTTTGTGAAATCGTATAATTTAAAATATTGTAAAGATAGGATTTTATGACTATCCTTGTTTTGTCAACAAGGGTGCTGTAATGAAAATAGAGCTAGTCACACACAAAACGGGCGAACAAATACCAATGATACTGGATGCTTCTGGTATGCCAGTTGTCTTACCCAATGAGTTTGTCCTTTCCAGACGATCCCTTAGTACCAATACATTGGTTCGGAATTTGAGAGAGCTGTCAGTGCTCTATCGTTGGCTGGATAAATCAAATTGTGACCTATCTGCGAAATTACTGGCTCAAAACTCATTCAACGAAGCGGAATTAAAAGGTGGTTTGATCGAAGCGTTAAGAATCGATCAGGCCAATGGGCGTATGAATGCAGTAGCGCCTAATACCTTCAATCAACGGTTAACAACTATCCGACAATTTTTCAGTTGGTGCATGGACGTCCTGACTAGTCAGCTGCCCCTATCTTCCTTGGACTATGAGCGTTTAAGGGAGAGAAAGTCATTTTTGCTTAAAACGCTCGATGGTAGCTTTATGTCTGCCACACCAATGAGAAAGAGTCTAAGAAAGGGCCTTAACGAGGCAGAGGTTAATTTCTTGTTTGAGGTATTGAACCCCGATGCTGAGCAGGGTTATGGGCGAGATTCTGCTGTAAAATTTAGAAATTATGTATCTGTTGGGCTGATGCTATTTTGTGGTTTAAGGCCAGGTGAGCTGCTTAGCCTCAGGGTAGAGGATGTCCAGGTTGGTGCGATTTCGGCGATAAAGGTTGAGCGTAGACCAGCGGACCCGCTAGATGTAAGACGACCGAGGCCTCAAATAAAGCGCAATGGTCGAATCATCCCGATTGAGAATAGGCAGCTTGCATTTGCTTTGAATGAGTACATTGTTACTTGGCGTGAAGTGCTTGAAAGTAAAAGCCAAGACGAATCAGACTATTTAATCTTGAGTGATGAGGGTTCGCCTTTGTCGCAATCCTCAATTACACAGTTCTTTCAATTGTTGCGATCGCAATACGCTGACGATCTTCCTGAAAACTTAACGGCCAAGTCTCTAAGGCATACATTCTCATCCCGGCTTGAACGGGTGTTGCGTGCTTCAGGAATGGATGAGCAGCGCAGAAGGGAGGCCCTAGCCTTGCTGCGTGGCGATAGTAGTTTGGATTCACAAGATACTTACATAGCCCAAGAAGTGGAGGAGCAGGCGGTTAAGTCATTGAGGCGTTATCAGGCAGATATGATGTCCGAGAGGTAGCCAAAGTGAGTACGAACTTATCGAAAACACAATCTGTAGATCAGTCTTGGTCTGAGATGCAGATCTTGGTTACTCGAGAGGGGAAAACAATTGATATATCAGGCGATAAATGGTTGCTCCCCATAGTGATTCGTGGCCACTCAACACTCGATTTTGGCAAAGTCTCAAATTTACAGCTGAGAAATGCGTTGAAGCACTATGTGTCTGACCAAGTTAGACGTACTTCAACATCCGCTGGATACAAAGTTTTTCGTGATGTATGGAGACTAGTTCTTAGGGATTGGGGGAAAGATAATCAACCGGAAAGTGCTAAAGATCATCTTATTGATTTATTTGAAAACTCTATCAACATTCAGCGCTCTCGGCACAAGCTTTGGACAATGTATATGCCAATTCGGTGGTATATCTGGTGTTCTGACAACATTTCAGATAGTACATTTTCAGATGCATATGCCGCTGAACTTGAAGCAATGGTTATACCCGGAGGTCCAAAGGGAGAGGCAGTTAGGATGTCCGACCCCGATATGGGGCCATTACATAAATCCTTAGAGCTCCCTCTTTTGATTGCCGCGCTAAAAGAGGATAAGAGCCTAGAGTTTGAGCATCTCCAGCAAAAAGCTGTTATGGCTTTGTCACTAGCTTTCGGCCGAAACCCCGCAAACCTGACATACCTGAGGGAGGGTGATCTCGTTAAGCTTGATCCATCGAGCGAAGACCCCTGTTATATCATTCGGATGCCGCGTATTAAGAAGAGATTTGTTAATCCTCGCGATGACCTGATGGATGAATATTTAGATCCCCATTTCGGAAGAATTCTAGAAAATCTTGTCGAGCAAAATAACTTAGTGCCTCTTAGCTTTAAAGGTGCAGACTTCTCTACCCCAGAGAATAGACCTCTTCTAATAAAATCAGGCGGTAACCGCGTTGCTATGCTTTCTCTAGATGCAGAGAATGTTTTCAATATGACGAGTGGGGATATATCTCGTTTAATTACAGCCTTTATAAAACGTCATAACATAATTTCCCCTCTTACTGGTGAATTCATGCATGTCACACCAAGGAGGTTACGATACACCTTGGCAACAGGCCTAGCGACAGAGGGAATCAGCAGGCGTGAGCTAGCCAGGATATTAGATCATACGGATACCCAGCATGTAGGGGTATATTTTGATGTTGCCGGAAAAGTTGTTGAGCATCTCGACAAGTCGATGGCAAAAGGATTCTCGAAGTACCTCAATTTCTTCAAAGGTAAGCTTGTTGATAGTGATGAAGAAGCTATCAATGGTGAGAGAGATGACAAGCATCTAACGTTTGTAGATGATCAAAACCCTGCCGATCAAGCTGATATTGGTGTGTGTGGCGAATCCAGTGTCTGCCATTTTGATCCCCCTTACTCATGTTATTTGTGCCCCAAGTTTCAGCCTTATCGTCATGCTGATCATGAGTATGTTTTGGAATGCCTGCTGGCTGGTCGTGAAGAGCGTTTAAAAAAGTACGAGAATGCGCGATTGGGCATACAGCTTGATGAGGTAATCGCTGCGGTTGCACAAGTGGCTCAGCTTTGTGAAAAAAGGGGCATCAATGTCTGATGATCGCTCAAATCGCAAAGCCAAGGTTATCCCATTCATTGATCGCCTTGAGCGCGAAAGAAAGGTAAATATCCAAGCTTTAGTTAGTAAAGCTAAACTAATTAAGTTGGAAGGTTTTGAGTCGGTTATTTGGGATGATCCTGTATGGCAAGTCAATGCTGGCCGCCTAGTCAAACTTACGGGCAAAAACGCTAGAACTGCGTCGTTTGCTTTTACACTTCCCCTAAAATTCGGTTCAGTACCTCTACGTGATGACTGGGAGGAGGTTGTCAAAGCATTACTGATTCTTCGATTCCACAGAAAACATCAATCAACACCCAATCAGCGTAACTTCATTACCGCTGTTGGGTATATCTCATTTGCAGCTAACCAACTGGGGCAGGATCTGGCCAAACTCACGCCAGAAGCGTTAGACAATGCGTGTGAGTTAATTTCAAAACACTACAGTGACACTACTGCCTACAACCTTCACAAGCATGTAGCAGAGTTCGCTGGACACTGTGATGCTAATGGTTTGTGCAGGGTGCTGTTGCAGTATAAATATTCGAAGATGGTACGCCCGGTGAATACAGGAGGTCTGAATCATAAAAGGCTGGATGATCCTGAAGTTCTGGAGACCAAATCCGAGAAGCTTGTTGCTCCTGCCGTGTTTCGAGTTATCGGTGAGCTCTATTTGACGGTTCCAAAAGAGCATAAATACAGATTGTATGTCCTGATGTTGACTCTGCTTGCTTGTACTGGCCGCCGTTTTAGTGAGATTTCATTACTTCCGCTTCAAGAAGTTACGTTGGACGAAGACCAAAATGCCTTCATAGAATATTTCCCTCGAAAGGCTAGTCTCGGTGACCAATTTACACCTAAAAGAAAACTCTACTTACCTTCAGGGGTTGTAACAATAGTTAGAGATGTACTTGATGAGGTACGTGCGGCAACAGATTCGGTGAGAATTACCGCAGAGGAAATGCATCGTTCTCGCGGTCCAGATCTTCGTTTTTTGAATAAAATTCCAGATAAAAGAAAGTTATATATTGATGACCTGCTAAAGATGGGGATAAGCAGCAATACAATTTGTTCTACTGGATGGATTCGAAAGATTGGTCTTGTTTGGCAGGACCATGAGCGACTGACCAAGCAAGGAAAGAAGCCTAATAACCCTATTTGCTACACAAATAAAGATGGTGTCAAAGCGTATTGTTTTAGAGACTTTTCTGAAAAACTACTACGAGCATTCCATATTGATCAATTTGGTAAAGAATACTATCTGAAAGATCTTTTATTTATTCGCTCATTGGGACTTTCTACTGGAAGCTACGCTCACTGGTTAGCTACAAGCTGTAGCCAGTCTATGTTCACCACATTTCTCCGTTATTTCCCTGCTCTTGCTGCTGAATACGCTTCCAATAGTATCGAGGTAGATTTTACCAGTCACCACTTCCGCCACACGCTCAATACTTTACTTGATGAAGGTGGGTTAAGTGATCTTCTGCAAACCGAATGGTTTGGGCGAACCAATCCCAGGGACACCAAAGCCTATCAGCATACATCCCGCGAAAAACGTGCACTGATGCTCCGCGAAGATATCAAAAAAGGCTTGGTCGGTGGTCTATTGGCTGAGCAAATCAAAGTAGTTCCGGTAGAAGTACAGGATGCCATTCTTAAAGCACGAATTCAGGCTGTGCATGATGTCGGTACGGGTATTTGCGTCCACAACTTTTCTCAAACACCCTGCGAGCGCCATTTACAATGTCCGGCAGGTTGTAAAGACTACGTGTGGGTCAAGGATGATAAGGGTAGGCTGGACGAGCAAAAGCGCCAATATGCCCTTACCGCACTGGCCCGAAAAAATGCTGAGAAACAGTTAAGTAGTAACAAGCCCAAAAAGAGCACTGACTGGATAGCTCATAACGATAAAAAACTCAAAACGCTGGCTGTGCAACTGGCTGATAACGGGGTGGAGCACTTTGATCCCGAACAATATTTAAACGAGGTAGAGCATGGTTAAGCGCTTCAGGCGCATGTCCGATAGTGACATCAATACAGTCGTTGCTGATTTGGATCGCTGGGCACTCGGCGAGCTTGGAGCAAAACTCACCTGGGCTGTTCTAGAAGAACGTTTTGGCTTTAGTCGTCAGTCACTCCAAGCCAAGTCTGAGATTAAAGCCGCTTATGACAATGCCAAACAAGCATTGTCGGGTGGCCTCGTGAAAACCAAAGCGCAGGCAGCGAAAGAGGCGGAAGAGCTTCAGGTAGAGGTGGATCGCCTCAAAGCGGAACTAGAAGCCTATAAACGAAAAGAAGCTCAATGGCTGTGCCGCTGGCAGCAGATAGCCTTCCACGTGCGGCAGAAAGGTATACAGATGACTAGCGTTGATAAACCTACGCCAGAAGGGGCAGACCTGCCTTCAAATACTGAAGTAGCTCGAATATTACGGCCTTTCAATAAAGAAATTCCTCCTTCAGGAAGAGCCTAATGTTGACTGTTGATGAGGTGTACTTTTGGAGTGGAGTGGATGATTTATTGAATAAGGAGTGTTTTCGAGTCTTATGAGAGTTAAAAATTCTGCGATTATCTATACAGGCTATGATTATCAGACTTTGCAGGGAGTAAAACTACTTGCTGAATGGCTTCATAGTCCGACTAAGTATGTCAGGGTGGAATTTGAAGCCGATACAGATAGTAATGACACGCCTGAAGGTATAGATGATGTTGTCTGTGAGCGACCAGATGGTGTCAGAGATTATTGGCAAGTAAAATTCACCCCCTCTCCAGAGAAGGATGAAAACCGCCTTACGTGGGATTGGTTGTTGAATATCTCGGGTAAAACAGCTAGGTCTCGTTCCATTCTTAAAAAGCTTTATGATGCTATCAGTGCTGTGCCTGCTGAAAAACTCGGGGATGTTATTCTTTTGACCAACAAACGGCCGGACAGGTCGATGGAGTCCTGCCTGCAGGGTACGAAAGTAGACTTTAGTCAAATTGATAATGACTCACAGCTTGAGATTACTCGCCAACTAGGAAATAAAGAAGCTGCCATTTTTCTTTTTTCGAAATTGACTGTCCAGCATAGTGATGGTGACTATCTTGCGATAAAACGTAGGCTTCGAGCTGAGCTACTGAAATTTTCCGACGATACAGGCGTCGAACGGCTTGTAGCAAGAGCACGTGAATGGGCAATGTTTAAGGATAATCCACCAGAGCATGGTTGGATTTATCTTCATCATGTTAGAGAAGTCTTATCACCCAAAAGACCAGAGCCTATACCTGAAATATTTTCTGTGCCTGATGACTACTGCCTCCCCGATTCAGATTTTCACAATGAGTTACTTGCTCAAATTAATCGCTCCAATGGTGAAGTCATAACTCTAACGGGCAAGCCTGGTGTTGGAAAAAGTACGTATTTATCGTTTTTATGCCAAGAACTGGAAGATCAGGAGGTTCCGTTAATACGTCACCACTATTTCTTGTCGTTGGGAGATACAACTGAAGACAGGCTAAGCCCAAGGGTTGTTGCCGAATCTCTGTTACATCAAATCGATAGCTTTCATAAAGAGTCAAATGCAGATGCATCCAAACCAGAAAATTTGCGTGATGCATTGTTAACCTGCGCAAATTACTACAAAAGTAAGGGAAAACCATTTGTTGTATTGATTGATGGGCTGGATCATGTATGGCGAGATAATGCTAAAAATAAAAATCCATTGGATGAAACCTTCAGGCAATTGCTTCCTACAACAGACAACTTAGTTGTACTTGTCGGAACGCAACCAGTTGATGATGAATTGCTTCCTTACACACTGCTTACTTACTCTCCTAAGAATGAATGGCATTGGTTGCCTGAGATGTCTGGAAATTCGATATACGAATTTTTAAAACTTCATATTGAATCTGGTCGATTGTTCTTAAACTGTCATGAAAATCAAGTTGATGAAGAAATTCAGAACAGTGCTGGCGCTTTATTAGAAATAACAAATGGCTACCCTCTGCATGTAATTTACTCATCTGAGTATTTGTCTCATCATGGATTAGCACTTTCCTCTTGGCAAATTGAAAAGCTTCCTCCGTGCTCCGATGGCAATATTACTACTTACTATTCTGAGCTTTGGCGTAACCTCAACTATAGACAAAAAGACGTTCTTCACCTATGCAGTGGCTTTCAGTTTGCGTGGCCGAGACAGGCGATCGGTGCCGTTGTAAAAGACAATCATGAATATGCACCGAGTGTAGATGCGGTTGCACATATGCTCTCGGAGGGAATTTGTGGCGTAAGGCCTTTCCACGAAAGCCTAGTAGTATTTGTTCGAAACCAGGAAGAGCACCAACAGCGAATAAATGCGTTGTTACCACCTGTATGTGAATGGCTTAGTTCTAGCGCCCCAACACATCTCAAAGATAATTGGCTCTGGTCTAGTTTGGCTCGAGGTGGCGACTCTTCCAAGTTGCGACAGGGGGTTACTCGAGATTGGGTGCTTGATAGGCTTATAATTGGAATGCCTGTTAGATCATTTATTCGACTGTTATCTGAGGCTGAAACTTATGCTTTCCAGGCGCTTTGTTATGCGGAGGCATATCGACATAGAGCCCTAAAAACTAGGCTTATCAATGGCCCTGAATTTCAGACATGGGACTCCACTAACTTGGAGATGCTCTCGCTACTGCTCGCTGATGAGCAGTCTCTGAACGAAATAATCTCAGGACAAAACGAGTATTCACCAACCAAGTTATCTATATTGGCAATTGCATTATGGTATCGAGGGGCGGTTGCTCAAGCAGAGCTATTATCGCAGAAGGCAATTGATAGATATCGGGCTAAAACGAAACTCTTGTCTTCACGACACTCCCAAGATAACGAGGCTGAAGCAACTGCATTAATAAAAGCAGGAGTATTAACTGACAGTCTTAACTTTGATGCGATTTTTGAAGAAGGAAAATTCTCTAATTGGCCTGATGGATATGTGACTAGCTTTAGACGTGCATGCCGCGTAAAAAAAGAACTTGGCCTGCTCTTTAGGGCACGGCAGTGCTTGCCCCCTGGTTCAAACCATATTAGTAAAATCGAACTTGATGCAATTAGATTAAGTATAGTAGAGGGGGCTGATATTGCCTGTAGGCCAGAATATAGCTCTTTTTTATCGCAGCAGCTATCTAAATTCATAGATATTTTTTCTAAGAAAATATTCACCAATATTGAGACTCATTATTTTCATGGTCAGTTGTCGAAAGCCTTCAGAGTTGAAGCTGCGAGCAGCTACCATCGTTGGTTTTTTTCTTCACTTTGTGTCAGGTTAAATGCACAAGGTGACTATTCTTGGTTACCAGTAAGTGCAACCTCAGATAGAGTGGATGTCTCAGCTCATTATGATTTACTCAACGAGTTGGCAGATTTAGTCGCAAATGAAATTGTCGCAGGGAATACACTGAACTTTGATGTAGTTTGTGCGATGTTTCCGCGTGTTCCAATACTAGATGAGATTCAATGGGAAACACGGAGAGCCGACATAGCTTTAAAGCGTGATTGGATTGAAATTGCAGCCGATTGTCATCTTATAACAACCAAATCTGAAATTTCGCGTGATGAACTAAAGCAAACAGTTGACGATGGTTTATTTAGAGTGGACTGGCTAAGGCTATGGTATAAGGAAGCGGGTCTTAAGTTATTAGACGATGATGCCGCTGAGCTACTTATCGAGCTTGAAGATAATCGACAATTAAATGAGTTAGAGCAAACAATTGAGAATTCTAATGCTTATCTTGAACTAGCTCAAATAGCATTCCAACATGATAAATTAGCTCTTTTCGAAAAATGTTTGAGAAAGACATGGGACTTTGTGCTTGGTTACGGACATCACAAAGACCCCACCATCTTTGATGTATTGAAAGCTGTGGAATACCTTTCTGAATCTGATCCAGGTTCTGCCTTGGAAATATTAGAGCGAATATCGCCGATAGTTTTCAATATAACCGACTTTACTGATGGGGATGAAACTAGACACTCTAAGCATTCAATATCTTCATTATTAGCAAAATTAAACCCGCAAGCAGCTGCTTCAGTTTATGCGCAGGAGCTCAGCGATGGCGAATGGTATTATGCTGAAGAGACAATTTCTAGGTTGCTTGAAAGGTGTGATTTTTCTTCGCCGATTACAAAGTATTTATATCTTACAGGTTTACACTCTAGCTGCTACCAACTGCTCAGAGAAAAGATTGAGAAAGGAGAGCCTAATTCCATTTGTATTGCCGATGAAATAGAGAATTTTCTTGGTATTAATGTTCAAAATATGGTTGAAGAAAACCAGCCGTTAGCTAATGAACTTGATGAAAAAATTCCGTTGCAGCCATCGGATTATCCGCCTGAAAAGTTCGAAGAACTGACTGTATTGCTCAAAGAAAAATATAGTACCAGTGAAGTTTGGAAAACCTGGTACACATATTGGTGTGCTCAAGGCAAGGAGCCTGATTTATTAAAGCTGCTACTTCCACAGGTGTCGAAGTTTATTGATCGTTTTGATGATAAGCGATACTTGTTAGATCTTCTTTTTTTTAGTGTTAAAAAACTAGACGGTAAAACGAAAGCCTTTGATCTTTTGGTTGCGGCTCACAAGGCAATGGGAGGGTGGTCTGATTGGTATGAGCGTTCAGAAAATAGCCTTAATCGGCTTAAGATGGTTGCAGAGCAATACCCTAAGAAAATTGACGAATTTATTAAATTAACAACATCACAACCGGATAATTGGAAAGATAAGTTTGGCAACTTAATTATTCCGAATGATAAACTGGTTTTTTTGCTTTCTTATGGTGGGAGGAAAGATGAGGCGCTCAAGCTCACGTTAGAGATGGTTATAAGCTTGGAAGAGAGCGTTCGCAATCTTCAACTTGCAAAACCGGTCTGGGATTGGCGTCAAGATGACTCTCTCGAGGAAGCGATGCTCAAGACGTTAGTTTCAAGGCTAAAGTTACCTATACCCTCTGTAAAATTGTGGGTAATAGAACAGCTTTCACGACTTTTGATAGCCCAGCATTCAAGAGTTGAAGAGTTATTAAAGGAAGACTTAGCAGGTAGGAAGCAAGAGTCTGAGTGCGTAGAAGTATTGTGTGTATTTTTTATTGCGAAGTCTAAGGGTTATGTCTGTCCAAATGATCTGGGGCACTATGTAAAGGCAAGATCCGTACTGTCAGATCTAATACTATCGGAATTGCTATCGACCCCAGTAGAATTCGGGCAATATGTTTATCCATTTTCCCCTTTTATTATTTTGGATCATGACAATAATAGATTCGAGTATTATCAGGGCAGCCATGTTCCTCGTGTGTACTATTCTTGGCTGGAAAAAGAAGCAAAAAGAACCCGCTTACCCTTTATAGATCACTACCAAACTGAGTGGAACAATACATTCGAATATCAACCATCAACAGCAACAACCATTGATTACTTTTTTAGCAGCGATAGGCAAAGAGCTACTGGGCAATTCTATACGCAAGCAAGTCATCGAGGCCGTTCTGCATATCTTAGGACAATAGACCTAGCCAAAGAATTTTACGGCATGCCGGATTCTTATGCGAAGTATCTATCCATACCAGCACTACCTATCGAACCTGCGTATATGGAGCTTCGCCCTCAAAAACCTAAATGGTTGCCGGTTTGGAATGGTCATAATTCCCCGAATGAAGCTAATTTAACCAGCTATGTTAAAGAAGGATTAGCCAGCTTTAAACAAACAGATGGCAGTAATGACCTTTTAGCATTTTCATTACCCATAAAAATTGATGACAATAACTGGATTGATCTGACTGTTGTAAAGGTGAGCGCTGAAATTGAGCTGATGCCTGACATGCAGGTAAAAGAGCGTTCTGGTTGTTTGGCCGTTGGTAATCTTTTGGATAAGGAGCTGTCTTATGAGTTTGGTTATAGTCAGATGCCTAAAGTTCCTATAATGGCTGGCACTTCGTATCCATTTATGAGGTATGGACACTGGCACTCCGATCTCGAATCACGAGGGTTCTACATTCCCAAATGTACTAATGATGGTATAAATATTGTCGGCTCATCTTTCGATGGTTTGTTTATTTACTCTGTCGATGGTTCTAAAGTTGGTTTTTCATCGTTTTGGTACAATAACTGGCAACCTATTCACCCCAGAGGGATTCGTTCTCTCTGTGGAACTTATACAGCAGTTAGCAAGGAAAAAATTGAGGAATGGCATAGCTTAAGTGGAGCAGAACGTAATGGCGGTTACTTATGCAAAGCCATTCTGTGTACAGCTGAAGACAACTTTAGGGAATTTAATGAGCAAGAGATTGAGTTTTTTATAGTTTGATTTTTACGAGTTATTTCACATCATAGAGTTAGCAACTCATCATCCCGATGCTGAGCTTGCGTGACTATAAGGCCGAGTTGCTGAAGCCCTTTACGGGGTGACAGTGATGAACAAAATGCTGACGCTCGGTTCGCCAGTTGGTCAGCAAAGGCGGCAAGCCCTCTAAGGGACTGTATTTCCTTGCCTGATTTAGGAATCAACGCCAGCTTGACTTGTAGTGAGACCAGCGAAGCATTAACTTTCACATGTGAAAGTTAAAGATTCATAGCTTAAAACCGTGATGTGAGCCGTCTGGTAGGTCAACATGAAGGTGAAGTTTACCTCCATCTGATTCAACAAGCTGCTTTAATCGCTGTAAGCTATTGATTGTGTAGTCATCAATGTGGCAGTTTGTATCTGCCCCAATACATTCTAATAACTCGATTAAATGGATATGGATTAGCTGCCTCGAAGCGATTTCTTTTGCGGAATCAACGAGCTCTTGAGGTTGTTCTGCAATGATATCTTCTAATTTTCTGCTCATTTTTTCGGCCTTTGGGTTGAGCTGAAAAACTTTCACATGTGAAAGTTTTTCCTAGAACAGTATGTGTGGGTATTTTAACCATTAAAGAGAAGTAAAACCAATTTTTCCTTGGCTGAATAAAGCTTGTTACCCCACTTACCATCGAATCAGCATACTTTTACTCTATTCCCTAACATGGAATCTTTTGCACCCCAAAAGGGCAATTACAGAGTTTTACTCGTCTGGGCGTCTGTTGTACTCTTTACTTATCGTCAGCGCTTGCTGGCTATAATGGTAGCTGGCCCAAAACAGCAATATATTAACCTAAGGAGACAATCCCTCTAGGGTACTCTTACATAATCATTGGAGAGAGGCATGACCAACCGGGTACTCCAAGCCCCGTTTGGTTTTTTGTTGAACGGGTGCTGTCGCTGAAAGTGTCAAGTTATTATCTTTACGTTTAGCGGGTAGCAATCCTATAGCACTAGCCCAGAATGTTGACAATATTGAGCTTAACTTAACAAAATTGGGTTGTTGTTACAATAAAAGTCAATATTTTCAGTGGCTTGAGATGTTTTTGCGTTGTGTTATGTGAACTACCGTTCTAGGATTTATCTTGGAGTTATTTTTAATAAATGAAAATTAAAGTCCTTTAATTGTGAAGTGCCCATAAAGTTGGACATTTTTAGCTAAGCGGCTTGTAAGGCCTGATTTCGATATTCAACCGGAGTCAGGCTTTTTAGTTTGGAGTTGGCCCATTTGGTATTGTAATACTCTATATATTCGTCAATTTTTTCAGTTAGTTCATCGGTATTTTGAAAATTATGTCCATGGTACATTTCTGGTTTTAATAGTCCGAATATGTTTCCAGTAGTATCAAAGTGGATTTTACCAGTCACAACGTCCATCACATAATCAATGGATTGGTCAAAAACATACCTGTCAACTATTATAAGGCAGACTACCAAAGAATGTTTGGTGATCAATAAGACTGAAAGTTTTTCTTACTTGATCTCCTTTCCAGATCCTATATATTGACATTTTGGTACTTTTTCGACATTGGTGAAGAATCTCGTCATGAGTAACCCCATATTGACTATCAAAGACGTGGCCGATTACCTCAAGGTGAATGAACGAACTATATACCGTTTGGCTGCAAGTGGTGAACTACCAGGCTTTAAAGTTGGTAACTCCTGGCGATTTAAACAAAGCGAGCTGGAGCAATATATCGCCGCCCAGCACAACCGAGCAAGAGTGAGTGAAGTCATTAAATCAGCAAGCAGTAGTTCAGACGATAACTAGAAATTTGGCCCGACGGCATAACTGGAAAACATCGAAGTAATTGAAAAACGACTGTGAAAATCTGCTGATGCCCTAAAGCCCACGACTAGCTACGGCTCAAACTTATGAGTAACGAGCTAACCATGTAAATCAAGGAGTGATCATGAATCGAGCCCAAGCCCAACAATTACTAAAAGCTGCCTTAGCTAATCCTGCCGCCGAATTCCGCGATGGCCAATGGGAAGCTATTGATGCATTGGTGAATCATCGTCAAAAGCTGTTAGTGGTGCAGCGCACCGGTTGGGGTAAAAGTTCGGTTTATTTTATTAGCACCAAAATATTCCGTGATCGGGGGATGGGACCGACTATTATCGTTTCGCCTTTGTTAGCTTTGATGCGTAACCAGATCGAATCGGCGCAGCGTTTGGGTATTGTCGCCGAGACCATGAACTCAAGCAATCAAAACGATTGGCAGGCGGTGACCCAGCGGGTTCTGAATAATCAAATCGATTGTTTGTTGATTTCCCCTGAGCGCTTGACCAACGACAACTTTATCCAAACCGTGTTACAACCCATTGCCGATCGTATCGCTCTGATGGTGATTGATGAAGCGCATTGTATTTCGGACTGGGGTCATGACTTTCGCCCCGATTACCGTCGAATAGTGAATATTCTTCGCCAGTTGCCTGCCAATACGCCGGTACTGGGGACTACAGCAACAGCTAATAACCGTGTAGTTGAGGATATTCAAACTCAGCTTGGAACTATTCAAATCCATCGAGGCCAGTTGATCCGAGAAAGCCTTGCATTGCAGACTATGATATTGCCCGACCAGGCTTCTCGATTGGCTTGGTTGGCGCAGGTGATACCTACATTACCGAACACAGGTATCGTTTACACCTTAACAGTACGGGATGCCGAACAGGTAGCTGAATGGTTAAGTGATAATGGCATAGACGCCAGAGCTTATCACGGCAGCGTTAAAGCAGATGGTTTTGAAAATAGCAACTTATATCGACAGTATCTGGAGGAACTGCTGCTCAATAACCAGTTAAAGGTATTAGTAGCTACCACAGCCTTGGGGATGGGCTACGACAAACCGGATTTAAGTTTTGTTATTCACTATCAAGCGCCGGGCTCTATCGTTGCCTATTATCAGCAGGTAGGGCGCGCCGGTCGTGGTATTACTTATGCTGTAGGGATGTTGATGTCGGGTGTTGAAGATCAGGATATTCATGAATTTTTCCGCGACTCGGCTTTTCCTTCAGAGGAGCATGTTAATGAGATCTTGTCAGTTCTAGAGCAGAACGATGGTGTGTCGATCCGTAGCATTGAGGAGCAAACCAACCTTCGGCATGGCCAGATTGAAAAAGTATTAAAGCTGCTGAGCGTGGAAAACCCTGCACCTGTCATTAAAGACGGAAGTCGTTGGGTTAGAACACCGGTTCGTTACCAAATGGATCATGCCCGAATTGCTCACTTAACCGGGCAGCGGGAGAACGAATGGCAAGAGGTTCAGGCATATTTGAATGATACTGGCTGCAAAATGACTTTTCTGCGCCGGGCGCTGGATGATCTCGATCCTACGCCTTGCAATAAATGTTCATCTTGCCTAGGGCAGGCCGTCATCAATACTCCGATTGATCCTGCTTTGGTGCATCGTGCAGGTACCTTCCTTAAGCACGCGGAAATGGTGATTACCCCTAAAGCACAAGTGGCGGCCAATTCCTTTCTGGATTACGATTTTCATGGTAATCTACCCCAGCAACTTCGCGCACAAGAAGGCCGTGTTTTATCCCGCTGGGGGGATGCTGGCTGGGGTAGTACGGTTGCTGACAACAAGCATGCCGGGCGTTTCAGCGATGAGTTGGTTGAAGCCATGGCGGAAATGTTTCTTCAGCGCTGGCAGCCGGATCCTGCGCCACAGTGGGTGTGCTGCGTGCCATCGCGTAATCATCCTGAACTGGTACCGGATTTTGCACGTCGTCTGGCTGAACGATTAGGTCTACCATTTGTGGATGCAGTTAGCAAAGTCAAAGACAACCAGCCGCAAAAAGGCCAGCAGAATCGTTTCCATCAATGTCGCAATCTAGATGGCGCGTTTGCTGTAACTCAGCTTTATAGGGAACAGCCAGTTTTGTTAGTTGATGACATAGTAGACTCCGGCTGGACGCTGACGGTCATTGCAGCACTCTTACAGCAAGCAGGCAGCGGAGTAGTTTATCCTGTGGCACTAGCTTCATCTTCGGTGAAAGACTCATGATTGAATCCACTCTATTGTCACCTACGGCGCAAGCGACCTTGCTGCTGACCAGTTATTTTTCGAAAACTAGTAGCGAAGCTGCCAAGCCGCTGACTAATACGGAGTGGGGACGCTTTGCCTTATGGCTAAAAGAAAAGTCCACCACTCCCGCCGACTTGTTGATGACTGACCCGAAAGCATTGCTGCATGGTTGGTACGATGCGCGTATCAGCATGGAGAGAATCATTGAATTGTTGAGTCGTGGCCATAGCCTTGCACTGGCTATGGAAAAATGGCAACGGGCTGGTCTCTGGGTTGTAACCCGCTCAGATCCAGAATATCCAAAACGCCTAAAGCAACGGTTGAAAACCGATTGTCCGCCGGTGTTATTTGGCTGCGGTAATAAATCCTTGTTAAATGCAGGTGGCTTGGCGGTTATTGGCTCGCGAAATGCCAGTGAGCCTGATCTGGCCTTTACCGAACAGATAGGAGCGAAAGCCGCAGTAGAGGGTATTGCCATTGTTTCTGGCGGTGCACGGGGGGTCGACGAAACGGTAATGCAGGGTGCCATCAAACAAGGTGGAGTGGTGATCGGCATTATGGCCGATAGCCTGCTAAAGGCATCAACCAGCAGAAAGTGGCGAAAAGGGGTAATGGATGGTCATACTGTGTTGGTATCGCCTTTCTACCCTGAGGCAGGATTCAGTGTAGGTAACGCTATGGCCCGCAATAAATATATCTATTGTCTTGCGGATAGCTCTCTGGTGATTCACTCAGGTAAAAAAGGCGGTACACTAAACGGTGCAGAAGAAAATCTGAAAAAAACATGGGTGCCTCTGTGGGTTAAACAAACGACTGATAAAGATGCCGCGAATGCCGATTTGGTTGCCAAAGGTGGTCGTTGGCTGGAGGCAGACTCTCAAGCCTTCACTATTTCCGATTTAATGAGTAATGAAGGTGGCTGTGAGAATCAGGTAGAAGGGCAGATAGGCGATTTATTTTCCATGCCTGCTCAGTCGGAATTGTTTTTTCAGCCTCAGTCTAGTCCTGAGCCACAATCTGAGCTTGAAGAAGACGTTATCGAGTCAGAGCGTGAAATAGTCGTTAGCAAAAGTCAGGCAAATATTGAGACTATTCCAGAGCAGGCAACCAAAAGCGAAGCTACGCCAGCAGGGCCTGTCGATTTTTATCAGCTGTTTGCCTCCGAGCTTCAACAATTGGCTGAAAAGCCAGTTACCCTTGATACGCTAGTTGAAAGCACTCAGCTTCATAAGTCTCAGTTAACTGAATGGCTGAAACGCGCTGTTGATGATGGCGTGGTGAAGAAGCTCAATCGTCCGGTACGTTATCAAGTTAAGAATAATAAATAGAGGGATTTATTCATGATTATGAATAAATAGACGCTAGTTCAGGAAGTCATCGCAGTATAGTGGCCTGATTTTGGCTCCACAGTTAGTTGAGCAAAAATACTAAGGTTTGATATAGAGTTGAGGGTAAGAGTGGAAAATGGATTTTTTCACTGAGATCTTACTAGAATATGATTCAATGTTTGTTAAAAACAGCCCGCTTTCGAATACTTACCTATTTGATTTTGAGGGAGCAGCCTGAGTTGAGAAAGTGCTGTTAATGAAAGTGTCAAGATTCTACCTTTACGCTTGGGACAAATACTCCCAGAGTACCGGATCAGAAAGTTGATAATATTAGGCTTAACTAAACGGTTTTTTCTCTGCTTTATGTTAATTACTGTTCTACTTTGTTTGCTTATCAGAGTATGCAAATAAAATAAATAATAAAATTATATATCCAGAAAATTATTTTTTTTATTAATATGGTAAACTAAATATAAAACTAAAACCTTAAGAGTTTATTAATCTTAAATTAAGAGTTTCTTAAATGAATAGAAAATAAAAAAGCCCTAGTAATTAACTTACATAGGGCTTTGTATTGGTAGTGTTATTAAAAAAGGAAATATAAATTTTATTTTCATATTAGCGTATCAAGCTACTTTAGGTTCCAGTAGTAATGGGTCATTTTGACTTTCACCGGACAGTCGGTAGATTGACGGTGATGTACCTAAATAAGCTCTAAATCGCTTTGCAAAAGATTGCTGGGAGTCAAATTGGTATTTTAATGCAATATCAATAACCTGGAGTTCGGTGGAACACAGGTCTTTAGCGGCTTCACAGATCCTCCTTCGGCGAATATATTCACCTAAAGGCATACCAACGACTTTTCTAAATACTCTTTGTAAATGCCATTTTGTATATCCTGATTTTAGTGCGATATCATCAAGTAATAGACGACTGGTTAAGTTCATTTCAATCCAAACTAATATTTCATTAACAACTGTAGATTGAAATTCTGTGTATTTCCCATTGCAGGGAACAGGGATTTCTTTATACATAATATCTTCCTATTAGTTACTTTTTAATCTTATCCCTCATTCAGCCAATAGCCAATAAATAAATAGTAAACAAAGTTGAATACAGTTTGTTAATTGGCAAAATAGACAAAATACCGATTTTTAATTAGTTTATAGCCAGTGGAGTTTATCTTAAGGAGATATATTCATCATGATATCGATTAATAATAGATAAAACTATTAGGCTCTCTGAATATAAAACCATCGTACAGTGATGTAACTTTTCATTGGCGTTTGGGGATATATTTTTTGAGCTTCCAAAAACTAATTAAAATGGTGGTGGAAATGACTACAGATAGGGCATTCATCGTCTGCCAACCGAATATAAAGAAAAGAACTCCTGCCCCTAAGCTACCTATTCCTCCGAAGAAATAGATAAGAAAGTCGGTCATTCCTTGCACTTTAGCGCGTTCATGAGCTTCATAGGTATGTGGTAATAAGTTAGTGGTGCTAATTAAAATTAAATTCCAGGCGACACCGACAAAAATACCAGCCAACAAATAATTGTAAAAATGGTTACCTAGCAGGTTCATAGTAGCTGATAAAATTAACAATATGATACCGCAGAAAATAATGCGTTTTGCCCCTAAATGATGGATTAATGTTCCAGTGAAAAATGATGGTGCAAACATACCTAATACATGGAATTGAAATACAATCGCAATAGAGGAAAAGGCGAAATCATGTTGTTTCATGGATAACGGTATTGAGGCAAAGGTGAAAACCACAATGGCATATCCAACCGCGCTAACAATGGCGATTAATTTTAAAATAGGTTGTGAATACAATGCACTGTAGTTGCGTTTGACTAACGCTTCATCCGATGGTGTTTTCTCTATTTTCTTTAATGGCACAACTAATAATAGAATGAATGCGACCACATAGATGGCGGCTAATGTGATGAATGGCCCTGCAAACGGGTGCTCTGCAAAAAATCTTTGGGTAGTAATGGCTAATGTTGGGCCGATTAAGGCGGCTGCGATACCTCCGCTCATGACAAGGCCAATAGCTTTTGCTCGCAAAGAAATTGGTGCTTCTTCGATAGCAGCAAAACGGAATTGTTGTGCAGTACCAATAGCAATACCAGTGAAAAATAACCCGATGGAAAAATAAACTAAATGGCTTTCTATCACGCCCAGAATAGAAAAGCCTGCGCCGATTAACCCACCGATATTACCAATAATAAAGCCTACTCTTCTCGAGTACTTTTGCATTAAAAACGCGATCGGAATAGTTGCTAAGATTAAGCCAACGTATTGGCTTACCAGTGGAATTGTCGCATACGTTGGGTTGATAGCCAGTTTTTCGCCAATAACCACTGCTACAGAAAGGACAATAGCATTTCCTGTGATAAATAATGCAAGTGTGATGGTTAACCACCAAACGGATTTTGGCATATATCCCTCTGTTTATTAATTAAAAATCAATTAGTTAATGTTTCCATCAAGGGCAAACCCCCTTGAGTTGGAGTAAAGGATACAACTTAAAGTTAACTTTAAGTCAAGGTTTTTGCTGGGATTTTGAATGGTGATTAATTCTATATTTTTTTATTTTTCTAGATAATATCTCTACTGGAATGGGGTGTGATGAATGTCGCAATTACCATTCCTTTGGAATAAAACAAGAAAAAATGATTGTCATGCTACGAAATTTATGTTTTCTTAAGAAAAGAAACTGAAAAATAATAATCAATAAATTAGACAGACTAAACAGGAAGAACCCGTGAACATGACTATTCATCATTCCAACCTACTACTAACCGCGCCACGTGCCGCGGTGGTCGTGCGTGTGGTGGTGGTCGTGGGCTTAGCGCCGTAACGGGTACAAATCAACGTAGATTTAGAAACCCCGCCGGCGCAAACCGAGCGGGGTTTTTTATCACTTCTCGCTCGAGTCCGCAGGCTAGCAAAGGATAATTATGATGAGCGAATCGGGCACCACAACACCACATAAAACCCGCTTTACGGGTGCAGAATTAATCGTACATTTACTGGAAAAACACGGTATTACCATCGTTTCTGGCATTCCTGGGGGAGCGGCTTTGCCTTTTTATGATGCATTAGGGCAAAGCCAGAAAATCCGTCATATACTGGCTCGCCATGAGCAAGGAGCAGGTTTTATTGCTCAGGGAATTGCGCGTACCACAGGAAAAGCCGCAGTTTGTATCTCTTCAAGTGGGCCTGGGGCAACAAACTTAGTGACTGCTATTGCCGATGCAAAACTGGATTCTATCCCGCTGGTTTGTATTACGGCTCAAGTTTCTTCGTCAATGATTGGCACAGATGCTTTCCAAGAGGTTGATACCTATGGCATTTCGATTCCAGTGACGAAACATAATTATTTGGTTCGTAATATCAATGAATTGCCACAAGTGATTTGTGATGCTTTTCGTATTGCAGAGTCAGGCCGCCCTGGACCTGTTTGGATTGATATTCCAAAAGATGTTCAAACTGCCACAATTGAACTAACTGAAATACCAGAAGTATTACCGAAAGATAAAGCTCCTGCTTTTGACATGGAAAAAGTTCTGCAAGCGGCTGAAATGATTAATAACGCGAAACGTCCAGTATTGTATTTTGGTGGTGGGGTGATTAGCTCCGATTCTACAGAAACGGCAATCGCATTTGCGGAAAAAGCCTCATTACCAACAACCATGACCTTAATGGCACTTGGTACTATCCCGATGAGGCATCCGTTATATTTAGGTATGTTAGGTATGCACGCTGCGGCAAGTACTAACATGATAATGGAAGAATCGGATCTATTGATTGTTATTGGTGCACGCTTTGATGATAGGGCGATAGGCAAGGCAGAGAAATTTTGTCCTAACGCGAAAATCATCCATGTGGATATCGATAAAGCAGAAATCAGCAAAATTAAGCGCCCAGATATCGCTATTCATGCAGATGCGGGGCAAATATTGGAGCTGTTATTGCCTTTGGTTGAACGTAATGAGCGCGCTGATTGGATGGCGCAAGTAAATCAATTAAAAGAGAAATATCCACTGAATTTCAGTGATGCGGATAACCCGCTGAATCACTATGGCTTAGTTTTGTCTACAGCACGTGCGGCAGGTGAAGATGCAATTGTGACAACGGATGTTGGTCAGCATCAAATGTGGGCAGCTCAAGCTTATCCTCTGTCTCGTCCACGTCAATGGCTGACATCAGGAGGGTTAGGTACCATGGGGTTTGGTCTGCCTGCTGCGATAGGCGCGGCGTTAGCAAAACCTGAAAAAACGATAGTGTGCTTTTCTGGTGATGGCAGTTTGATGATGAATATTCAAGAACTGGCAACCGCAGCGGAACATCAGTTAAATATCAAAATCATTTTAATGAATAACCAAGCATTAGGAATGGTTCATCAACAACAAGATTTATTTTTTGAAAACCGCATATTTGCTGCAGCTTATCCGTACCAAACTGACTTTATCAAAATTGCGGCAGGGTTTGGTTTGCAAACTTGCGATTTAAATAATGAAGCAGACCCTGAAATGGCGTTAGAAGCGATAATGAATACCAAAGGTCCATGTTTGATCCATGCCTTGATTGATGTTAATCAGAAGGTATATCCAATGGTTCCACCGGGTGCAGCTAACATTGATATGATTGGAGCGTAATTATGGTATTTGAACATCATCCGATTGCTTTAGAGCTAATTGTTCGTAACCACCCAGGTGTAATGTCACATATTTGTGGTTTATTTGCCCGTAGAGCATTTAACGTTGATGGCATTCTCTGTATGCCGATTAAAGATAAAGATGAAAGCCGTATATGGCTATTAGTACAAAAAGATGAGCGCTTGTCGCAAATGATTAACCAAGTTGAAAAACTAGAAGATGTTCGAGAAGTACGCTTTAGTGATGATTTGCGCCTCTTCGAAACAATGGAAAGTTATTTGCAGTAATTCTGAGATTAAGTTTATGACCGAATAGCCCATTCAACTGTGTGGGCTATTTTTGTTTGATATTTAATCATAGTGATAAATAGGGTTTCCTAAAGCGAACGAAAATGATATAAATTCAGTTGCTGAACAATAATTTTTCGAATGTATTGTGGGTTTCTATTTGGTAAATTGAATAACAAACAGGTATAAATCTATGCAAAATAACATCTATTTATCGAACACTTATCAGTATGAAATCGAAACTTCCTTACTGGCGCAAGGGGAAGATGATGAGGGGCATTGGGTTGCTTTAAAAGATAATATTTTCCACCCACAAGGTGGTGGGCAACCCATGGACACAGCTTGGGTGAATGATATTGCTGTTCGCATTAAGAAACAATTGGGTGGCTTGATTGTGGCATACTTACCAGAACATGTCATTTTGAGCCAAGATAGCAATGTGGTTGCAAGGGTCGATAAGGAAAAACGTCAGCGTTATGCGGCGCTACATACTGCTGGTCACTTGCTGAATTGGGAATTACGTCGCTTTGGTTGGCTTGCACAAAAAGGCCATCACTTTCCTGATGAATCACGGGTGGAATTTAGCATGATGGAAGGGGATGTCACGCCTTTTGAAGAGCTAGATAGCCAATACATTGAAGATATTGTTAACCAAAGCCTTCATAGTGGGCGAGCCGTTGCAATAAAGCAAAAGGGAGATTTGCGGATCAGCTATATCGACCAAACTGAAGAAATGCCTTGTGGTGGAACACATGTTTCTTCGCTAGATAACATTCAGCATTTTTCAATTAAGTCGATGAAATTTAAAAAGGGGACGTTGCGCATTAGTTATGATGCACAACATGCCGCAATTTAAACGCTATCACTAAGGTGAGAGTAAGTCATGACGACGGTTGCTTGCAGCTCTCCCTCCATACAGAGATAACTATGTGGGAAATCACCACTGAAAGCATAAAAATCTCCCGCTTCTAAGACGATATTTTGGTCGTCATGTAGCCGTAACATGAGTGAGCCAGAATTCACCATAATGTGTTCGTGGGTTCCACTCATATGGGCGGGGCTATTAATGATAGCGCCTCTCTTCATGGTTAATTGCCAAATTTCAGAGATATTTCCCATGCTAATGCGAAACTTAAACTGTTGTGAATACTCTTTTTCATTGGGAGTGGCTTTGAGAAAATAGGGATAGGCCTCATGTTGCCGTGTAAACAGATCGCTTAGTGGAAAGCGCAGGGCAATGGCAATCGACTCTAATGTATCAATGCGTGGGTTTGAATCGCCAGATTCCAACTTGGATAAAGCCGCTTTCGAGATCCCCGATAGACGAGATAGCTCGTTTAGTGAAAGATCTCTTGCTTGCCTAAGTAAACGAATTTTCTGCCCGATTTTTAAATTAATTTTTTTATCCACAATGTGTCTTTACCTGAATTTTAATTTATTGTGCTAGTTCTGTATCACTCAGTGAAGCAAATTATACACTCTTAGTTGTATATTGTATTTAAAGTGGCTATTTTGTTTTTTGATATAGATTTGAAATTTAAAACCCTACAAAAATAAAACTATTTTCTGTATTTGAAAGAACCTATAGTGAGGACGTTAAAAAACGTCTGGAGTTAAGGTCATGCCGTTTGAATTATTATCATTAGAAATGGCGATTTGTTTCTCAACGCTACTTTTTGCTTATTTGGTTTTTGGTATGGCGGGGTTTGGTTCGGCCCTCATAGCAACCCCTGTGCTAGCCATGTATTTGCCATTAAATATGATTGTTCCAATTCTTGCGCTAATTGATCTAACCGCCGCAGTTTTGAACTTATTTAAAGATGGCAAAAATGCGGATTATCAGGAAATTAAATGGATAATTCCATTAATGATAGTAGGGAGTTTAGTTGGCGCTGCGATTTTATTAAAAACACGTCCCGATATACTCGTATTATTACTTGGGTTATTTGTTGTTGGTTATGTATTACATGCATTCTTTTCTAAAAAATCAAAATTACCCTTTTCAAAGGCATTGGTTGTCCCATTTAGTTTAGTGGGCGGTGTTTTTAGTGCTTTATTTGGTAGTGGTGGTTTTATCTATGCCATGTATTTATCGAGCCGAATTGAAGATAAACAACGTTTTCGACTCACTCAAATGACGTTAATTGGGTTTAGCACGCTAACTCGAGTGGTGATATTTTTGGTGATGGGAGTGTATCTCAATCTGGATATTTTATTGATTGCCTTAGCGTTTTCTCCTGCTATGTTAATCGGTACGTGGGTTGGGCGGCATATAACATTAAAAATTTCACGTGAAAGTTTTTTAAAATTTATTAATGTCATTATTTTATTATCAGGTATTGCTCTGCTTTATCGATATTTCTTCGTCCTTTAAGTATTTAGAATATTAAAAATAGTTTTATAAAGATAAATAGCAGAATATATAGGTCGTGTTACAATCATCGCGAACATTATTGGTTTTACTAATAATGATGTGGTTTTTTATTTCTCATAACAATCTATTTTATGGAGTTAAAGTCTGTTATTTTGTTAAAAAGAAACAGATTAATTTCAACATGAGCTCTGATAATCAGCGTTTACAACATTTTCGTCGTTCCCCATCCTTTGCTATTTTTACCATTACAATGAGTATTGCTGTCATTGGTATCGTTATTGGGCTAAGTATTCCAATGGTAGCGCTTAGGCTAAATAATTATGGTATCAATGAGTTGTATATTGGCATTATTTCAGCGGCACCTGCATTAGGCATGTTTTTAATTGCACCTGTCGTTCAACGTATTGTGCGTTGGTCAGGTAAGCGAAAAGCAATGCTATTGGCAACGATTGTTTCTGCCATTAGCTTATTACCATTATTGAGCACATTACCTCTTTGGTTATTATTTCCGTTACGGCTAGTAACAGGCTTGGCGAGCGGTGTGCTGATTTGCTTGGGTGAAACGTGGATTAACGAATTATCGCCTGAAAATAAACGGGGCCGTATTTTGGCAATTTACACCACTGTATTCACAGTAAGCCAACTACTCGGGCCTTCCTTTATTGCTTATTATGGTGTGGAAGATAAATCCCCTTTATTGATTTGTACGTTGATCCATTTAATCTCTGTGGCACTATTTATTTTAATGGACCAAAAAGTCGGTGACCGTTTAGCCGAAAATGCCGAAAAATCTAATTTTTCAATTGTTCAATTTGTGAAAATTGCACCGGGTATTTGTGGCGGAATTTTATTTTTTGCCTTTTTTGATGGAACCATTTTATCGATATTCCCAATCTATGGCATGGGAATGGGTCATACAGAAGCGGTTGCCGCATTAATGATCAGCGCTATTCTTGCTGGGGATGCCATTATGCAACTTCCTTTCGGCTGGCTAGCAGACCATATGAATAGAGAAAAATTGTACCGAATCTGTGGCATTATCACACTTGCAGCCAGTCTATTATTGCCTTTCCTTATAACTCAACCTTATCTGATTTGGGTATTACTGTTTGTCTTAGGGGCGACAGCAGGGGCAATTTATACTATTGCGTTGGTGCAAATCGGCCAATATTTCAAAGGGAACGAGTTGATCATTGCTAATGCTGCGGCTGCCATGCTGTGGGGAATTGGTAATTTATCAGGGCCACTACTTGCGGGAATTGCGACTTCAATCTCACCTGTAGGCTTACCGGTGTTATTGGTTCTGTCTGTGACTGTATTTTTATGGTTCACACGAGAAAAATACAGTGCCCAAAAAGTTGAGCAAGTTACCCAATAAGCTCATTTGCGGTGCTCTACTCAGCCAGCGAGCACCGCAAATAAATTACTCAATAACTTTATACACAACGAGGTTTTCTCTGAATTCATCCGGCCGATGATTGTGCCAGAATAATTCCATGCCTTGCGGTGCAGGTTTAATCGTTTTTGAGAGTACAATTAGCCAGCGGCATTGTTCCGGTTTTTCAAACCGATCTTGGCGTTGGTGTAATACCCCCGCGTAGTAGTAGAGCATCGGTGCTTCAGATTCACCAATATTATCAGATGCCATACAATCATTTTCTGTAAATTGGCCAGATAAATGTTGGTTTAAATCGACAAAAACCCCTTCGAAACCTTTTGCATAGTCTATCCACCCCAAAAATAAGGTTAAAATTACCCCCCAAACAGCACATAAGCCTAATAACCAGTTTTTCATCATATGAAAAGCAGGTGGCATGAAGTTTGGAATAATTTTATTGCGTAAAAACCATACCAATGTAATCAACAGAGCACAGATGAATACAACGGGAGAAAATGCCATTTGGTAGCTCATAGGGAGCCAGCGGCCAAATGGAGCTAGCCATTCTTGTTGATAGCCAGCCAAAGAGATGAAATAGCAGACCCATAAAAAAAGAATAAGTACAGACCACAAAACAGCTGCAAAGCGGGCAATATTATTGAGGAGCTTTTCTGGGAAACAAAATAGTGTCTGGCTTCCTAATATGGCCATGGGGGCAATAAAAGGCAGTAAATATAACGCCCGACCAGAAGCTGAAATCTGTAAAAAAACGATACCTAATAAAGGAAATAGCGCCAATAGAAACTCGTTAGAATTAAATAAACGCTTAACCGGATGCCTTAGAAAATAAGCAACAGCCAGTAAACCAGAAGGAAAGGCAAATAAGGAAACTGCCGCAGGGATCCGGGTTAAATTAGCTTTTGCCCCTAATTTTTCAACCGAAAAACCAAAGAAGCGGCCGATATTATTTTCCCAAAACCACACGATAAACAAATCAGGGTGTTGAAGGTACAGTTGGATAGGCCAAGGTAAAATCGCGATAAAGGCAATTAACCCTGCAGTTAAGCTGTATAACCAAAATTGCTTAGTTCGGCATTGAGCGAGAAAAATTGGCGATAAAAATAGGCAGATCCAGAGAACACCAGGGATAAAAACACCTTTTGACAACATGGTGACGATGGTTCCAAGGGATAACCAAAGTGCAGACATGTGCATTTTTTGTTGTTGTATCAGCCCTAATAACCCATACAAGCCAATAGTCGTCCCTGCCATCAGCGCAACATCGGTAAACATATCATGGCTATGCCTGATAACACCGGGGGCACAAGCATACAGTGCAAAAGCGACCCAAATACGGGTATCGGTGAAGTCTTTGGCATGGAAAAAACGGCGCGCCAAAAGAATAAAAAATGAAAAATTGATCACCGAAAAAAATAAGCTTGCACTACGGGCGGCATCATAAAGTGGGATAAAACTTGAAAACAAATGAGAGGTAATTGCTGCAACCCAATAATAAAGCGGAGGTTTTTCCATAAACGGCTCGCCCGCATTTGTGGGGACTAACCATTTACCTGTTTCATACATAGTTTGAATAATACCAAAACTATAATTTTCATCTTGCTTCCAAGGGCTATGACTATATATTCCTGGTAATAAATACATAGCAAGAAAACTAATGAAAAGTAATAAAATACTCCGCTGTAATATGATTAATGGTGCATTTTTATTTGGCATTTTAATGTGTTTTTACTGGATTAAATTGAAACTATAACTGCAGTTGATAATAATTGAGATTATATACTTAAATATATATTTACTCAGTGAGTGATGGTTATTTTTTTATAAAAAACAATAGGGAACGTATTTTTAGGTACGTTTTTAAATAACGCATATTACCACCAATAAATAAATTTTCAGCTATTCGTTTTGTAAGAAAATATTCTAGGATTGTATCAAAAAAATAACCGTACTTTTTAAACAGACACTATATGAAAGGTATTTAGCTATTTTTACGTAAGGTAAATGTAACTAAAAAGAATTGTTATTTGAAAATAATGTTCATTACATAAGAACCTGGGTATTTAGATGTTAAAAAACAGTTAGTGGGTAAGAAATGCTAAAAATACTTGATCATTCCCCCTGTTTAGAATGATAATTGCTCCCCTCACAACATGTTTTATTCTAGTTTTAAAGCCAAACGATTGCGTAGCTGTTTTTATTGGGATTTTTTCCCAGTTAGTTTGTTTTTTCTGAAAAACGTAATCGTTTACGTCGATATATAGATTAGTTGTTAGCAGTACTTGAGTGCTTTCGTTTTCCATTAACAGCAGAGGTATACCATGTCAGGCCAACAGGCTTCATCCAGTTGCAAATTGGATTCATTTTTCAAGATAACAGCGCGCGGCTCTTCAGTTCGCCGTGAAATCATTGCAGGGTTAACCACATTCTTAGCGATGGTTTATTCTGTCATCGTTGTACCTGGCATGTTAGGGCAAGCAGGGTTCCCTCCAACTGCGGTATTTATTGCAACCTGCTTAGTGGCTGGCTTTGGCTCTTTATTAATGGGGTTATGGGCCAATTTACCGATGGCGATTGGTTGTGCGATTTCACTCACTGCATTTACTGCATTCAGTCTGGTGTTAGGGCAGCAAATTAGTATTCCTGTGGCACTAGGCGCTGTATTTTTAATGGGGTGTTTGTTCACCATCATTTCTGTTACAGGTATTCGTAGTTGGATTTTACGCAATATGCCAATGGGTATTGCACATGGTACAGGTATTGGTATCGGTTTATTTTTACTGTTAATCGCTGCTAATGGGGTGGGTTTAGTGATCAAAAACCCAAATGCAGGCCTGCCTGTTGCTCTGGGTGAATTTACGTCTTTCCCTGTCTTGATGTCACTCATTGGGTTAGCGGTCATTTTTGGTTTAGAAAAACGTCGCGTTCCGGGTGGTGTGCTCCTTGTTATTATTGCGATTTCAATTATTGGTTTAATTTTTGATCCTGCTGTGAAATATCAGGGCTTCTTTAAGTTGCCTTCATTGGGTGATGACGGGCTCTCATTGGTTTTTAATATGGATATCATGGGTGCATTACAGCCAATGGTATTGCCAAGCTTGCTTGCATTAGTGATGACGGCAGTTTTTGATGCGACAGGTACTATCCGCGCAGTGGCGGGACAAGCGAATTTATTGGATAAAGACGGCCAAATTATTGATGGTGGTAAAGCATTAACAGCAGACTCCGTGAGCAGTATTTTTGCGGGGGCGATTGGTGCATCACCTGCGGCGGTATATATTGAATCTGCGGCAGGTACCGCTGCGGGTGGTCGTACCGGTTTAACCGCAGTGGTGGTTGGCGTACTATTCTTATTGATTCTCTTTTTATCGCCACTCTCTTATTTGGTGCCTGCCTATGCAACGGCTCCTGCATTGATGTATGTTGGGCTTTTAATGCTCAGTAATGTTTCTAAGCTTGATTTTGATGATTTTGTGGATTCAATGTCTGGCTTATTATGTGCGGTGTTCATTGTTCTGACTTGTAATATTGTCACAGGTATCATGTTGGGCTTTGCCGCTTTGGTTATCGGCCGTGTTTGTGCAGGTGAATGGCGCAAATTGAATATTGGTACTGTCATTATTGCGGTACTTTTAGTGGCATTTTACGCTTCAGGATTAGCAATCTAAAGTGAATTGCTTCAAGAAGGTGGCCAATGTTGCCACCTTTTTAACTTATTGTATTAATTAATCGTAAAGTCTTAATTTTTTCCCCGAAAATGGATGGCTAGGGATAAAATAGAGAGAAGGCAGTTAATCAAGTGGCTGTGTATGACTTCCACTGGTGGCTGGCTTGGTCTCAATTATCATGGTCTGGACGGTGCTATCTCTTACTATGCGGCGGCAGGCAATTCTTGGTTCTAGTCGCTAGGTTAATTCAGTAAGGGCAACATGGAAATTTTCTTTACTATTCTTATTTTGATTTTAGCTGTCTCTGTTTCAGGGGTGGCCGCTAAAATTCTTCCTATTCGTATTCCTCTTCCTCTCATTCAAATCGCTATTGGTGCGCTATTGGCTTGGCCACAATTTGGCCTACATGTCACCTTTGACCCAGAACTTTTTATGGTTCTGTTAATCCCACCTTTGCTGTTTGTTGATGGATGGAAAACGCCAACCCGTGAGTTCTTTCAAAACGGTCGAGAAATTTTTATTTTAGTGTTGGTTCTCGTATTGGTTACGGTTATTGGGATAGGTTATTTAATTTACTGGTTGATGCCCGGTATTCCATTGATTGCTGCGTTTGCTCTAGCGGCTGTATTATCGCCCACCGATGCCGTTGCATTATCTTCCATTGTTGGAAAAGGGCGTATTCCTAAACGGATGATGAGTGTGCTAGAAGGAGAGGCATTGATGAATGATGCCTCTGGTCTGGTTGCATTAAAATTTGCGGTAGCAATTGCCATGGGAACCATGGTGTTTAGCGCCTCTGGCGTTACCATTGAATTTTTCAAAGTTGCGGTTGGCGGGCTACTCGCAGGTATCATCGTGACTTGGCTATACAGTAAATCATTACGTCTAATGAGCCGCTGGAGCGGTGATGACCCTGCAACCCAAATTGTATTTATGCTATTGCTGCCATTTGCATCATACATGATTGCGGAACATATTGGTTTTTCAGGTATTTTAGCTGCCGTTGCGGCGGGTATGACCATTACAAAATCGGGGGTTATCCGTAACGCTCCATTAGCGATGAGGCTACGTGCTGATAGCGTTTGGTCGATGCTTGAATTCGTCTTTAACGGCTTGGTTTTTATCATGTTAGGGCTCCAGTTGCCCGGTATTTGGGAAACGTCCGTTATCCAAGCGGATCTCGACCCAAGCGTAGAAACGTGGATGCTATTTGCCGCGGTGGCAATTATCTATTTTGCTTTACTGCTATTGCGTTTTTGTTGGCTATGGCTGATGAAAAGGTTTAGCCGTTTGTTCTTAAAGAAAAGGCCACTGCAGTTTGCGAACTATACCGTGCGTGAGCTTTGGCTTGCCTCTTTTGCAGGGGTACGCGGGGCGATCACCTTAGCGGGTGTGCTCTCTATCCCGTTATTTTTAACGGATGGCTCGCCATTCCCTGCGCGTTACCAGTTAGTATTTATTGCCGCGGGGGTTATCTTATTTTCCATTTTTGCAGGTGTGGTCGCTTTACCGCTTCTGCTGCGTAATTTTAAAGTGGGCGACAAAGAAGCCGATGCCAATGAAATCCGCATGGCAAAAGCCGCAATGGCTGAAGTGGCGATTGTCAGCTTAAATAAGATGCAGGAACGTTTATCTGCTGACGTTGATGAAAAACTCGACTCAGAAGATATCAGTGAAGTTGCTTCCCGTGTGACGGGTTATTTAAGACGACGTACGGCAGGGCAAGATGAAATTGACCATAATTTGCTGATAGAAGACCTTGAACGACGTTTTCGTTTAACGGCTTTACGTGCAGAGCGTGGTGAGCTTTATCACTTGCGCGCCACCAAGAAAATCAGTAATGAGACGCTACAAACGCTGTTGGTCGATCTGGACTTATTAGAAGCCGTCTTGATCGAAAAAGAGCATTAAAACCAAAAAGCGAGTATTCTAGCCAACATTCTTAAGTTTGGGGCGAAATACAGCATTATGTGGTTACTTGTTATCACGACGCTGCTTTGGGCAGCGTCGTTTAGTCTTATCGGCGAATACCTTGCGGGCCAAGTAGATAGTTGGTTCTCAGTATTAGTGCGGGTTGCACTGGCTTCGCTGGTTTTTTTACCTTTCCTACGTTGGCGCCAGTTTAGCGCTAAAGTGATTTCGCTCTATATGCTAGTGGGCGCTTGCCAACTTGGCATCATGTACCTGTTTGTATTCCATGCTTATCAATACCTTACTGTTGCTGAATTTTTGCTTTTTACAGTGTTAACACCGCTATACGTCACGTTAATTTATGACTTATTAGAACGGCAGAAGCTGCGTAAAGGCTACCTGTTTAGCTCATTATTAGCGGTGATTGGTGCGGCAATTATTCGTTATGACCACTTGAGTGAATCTTTTTGGTTAGGTTTACTTTTTGTGCAGTTGGCAAATATCTTTTTTGCGATTGGACAGGTGGGGTATAAACGTCTGATGGAGATACATCCGATCCCTCAACATCAGGCTTTCTCATGGTTTTACCTTGGTGCAACGCTAGTTGCATTGCTTGGATGGTTGCTATTTGGTAATAAATCGATGATGCCGACAACGACTCTCCAGTGGGGCGTCTTATTGTGGCTGGGTATTGCAGCTTCAGGCATTGGCTACTTTATGTGGAACTATGGCGCAACCAAAGTGGATGCCGGAACCCTTGCTATTATGAATAACATGATGGTCCCAGCGGGGTTATTAGTGAATTTTGCTATCTGGCAACAACACCCGGATTGGCTGAGTTTTACCATAGGATCGAGCCTAATAGTTGCTTCTCTTTGGGTGCATAAGCGTTGGATCCTTTCGCGGCCTTCACATAAGACAAGTACTCCACAGCGTGATCCGTCGTCGCCTCAGTAAATGCTTCAATAGCTGGCTGGCGCTGTTCTCCTTCACGGCAGGCCGCATACAGCCGGCTCCACAAACCGCTACCCAAGGTTTTGGTTTTTATTAGCCCTTGTTTTTCAAATGAATCAACCGCCCAGTGAGGAAGTGCAGCGATACCCATTTTAGCAGCGACCATTTGGATTAAAATTAATGTGTTATCGACATTTTTTACGTTAGGTGACACACCCGCAGGTTGCAGAAAATGGCGCCACACATCGAAGCGATCCCGTTGTACTGGGTAGATAAGCAACGTTTCATCTGCCAAGTCATGGGGGTCAATATGTGGTTTCTTGGCTAGAGGGTGGTCGTTCGCCACAATCAACTTCACTTCATAATCAAACATTGGCGTATAGTGGATCCCTTGATCTGGCAAGATGTCAGAAGTCATCACAATATCCAATTCCCTTGAGAGCAATTCAGGTTGTGGGTCGAAGGCCACCCCAGATTTAAAATCCACACTAACTTGTGGCCAAGTTTGTCTGAATTGCTGTAGTGCAGGGGTCAACCACTGAATACAGCTATGGCATTCAATCGCGATGCGTAACGCACAAACCCCAGGCTCATTACATACTCGAATAGCATCTTTCACTAATGGCAAGACTTGTTGTGCCAACTGTAATAAGACTTCCCCTTGTGGCGTAAAGCGCAAAGGTTGGCTTTTACGAATAAATAACCGGAAACCTAGCCGATGCTCTAAATCACTAAATTGGTGTGATAAAGCAGACTGTGTCTGGTGCAAGTGTGTTGCTGTTGCCGCTAATGAACCGTATTGGCTGAGCGCTTGCAATGTTTTTAAATGTTTTAGTTCGATCATGAGAAACCTTCACGGTGACAATGAAAAATTTGCGCTTGTGCTTTATACAGTACCTGTTGATTATGGATGTGTAAACATCTAGACGGCTAAATATTTTAAGGGGTCAATATGTCTGTTATAAATCATACACTTGGTTTTCCACGTGTCGGTCTAAAAAGAGAGCTAAAACGTGCACAAGAAGATTATTGGGCAGGCAAGATTGACCAAGCCGCGCTATTAGAAACCGGTTATCAGTTACGTGCGCGCCATTGGCAACAACAAAAAAGTGCAGGTGTTGAGCTATTACCCGTTGGTGATTTCGCTTGGTATGACCAAGTGCTGACAACCAGTTTGCTATTGGGCAATGTACCGCCACGCCATCAAAATGAAGATGGTTCGATTGATTTAGATACCTTATTTCGTGTTGCTCGCGGTCGCGCACCAACGGGCAAACCCGCTCCCGCAGGTGAGATGACGAAGTGGTTTAATACGAACTACCACTACATCGTGCCTGAATTTCAAAAAGGGCAACAATTTTCCCTGTCTTGGACACAACTGTTTGATGAAGTCGATGAGGCATTAGCATTAGGTCACAAGGTAAAACCCGTTATCATTGGCCCTATAACCTACCTTTGGTTAGGTAAAGTGAAAGGTGAACCGTTCGACCGCTTATCATTATTGAATGAATTATTACCTGTATATCAGGAGATCTTGTCCCGCTTAGCAGGAAAAGGTCTTGAGTGGGTACAAATTGATGAGCCTGCATTAGTGTTAGATTTGCCAGAGCAATGGCAGCAAGCTTATCAGCACGCATATCAAGCGCTGTCAGGTCATATAAAGCTGTTGTTAACCACCTATTTTGATGGTGTGAGCCACCATTTAGACTTGATTAAGCAATTGCCAGTGCAAGGTTTACATGTTGATGTGGTCGCAGGCGCTGATGATATTGAAAAACTACACCAAGTGCTGCCAGCAGATTGGGTATTATCACTAGGAATTATTAATGGTCGTAATGTATGGAAGGCGGACTTAGGTGAAAAATTTTTACAGGTGAAACCGCTCTTAGGTCAGCGTGATATATGGGTAGGAACGTCATGTTCATTACTGCATAGCCCAATCGACTTAAATGATGAGACGCGTTTAGATACCGAAGTAAAAAGCTGGTTCGCTTTTGCTATCCAAAAATGCGAAGAACTTGCTCTGTTAACTAAAGCGTTAAATCAGCCAACAGACAGTCACATTGCTGAATTAGAGACATACAGTGCGCCTATTCGAGCGCGTAAAACATCAACTCGAGTGAATAATGCATCAGTGGCTCAGCGTCTGGCTGCAATCAGTGAAGGGGATACCGAGCGTTATAGCCCATATCCACAGCGGGCAGCGCGCCAACGTCAACGCTTTAACTTACCATTATGGCCGACCACCACGATTGGTTCTTTCCCACAAACCAGTGAAATTAGAACGCTACGTTTAGATTTCAAAAAAGGAAATGTGGATAAAACCTACTATCGCACCAATATTAGTGAACATATTAAGCAAGCTATTAAAGAACAAGAAATTTTAGATATCGATGTCCTTGTGCATGGCGAAGCTGAACGTAATGACATGGTGGAATACTTTGGTGAGCACTTTGATGGTTATGTATTTACCCAAAATGGTTGGGTTCAAAGCTATGGCTCACGTTGCGTTAAGCCCCCAGTGATTATTGGTGATATTAGTCGCCCAGAAGCGATAACCGTGGAGTGGGCAAAATACGCTCAGTCCTTAACGGAGAAACCGGTCAAAGGGATGTTAACTGGCCCTGTCACTATTCTGTGTTGGTCATTCCCACGTGAAGATGTTAGCCGTGAAACGATTGCTAAACAGATTGCGCTAGCGTTACGTGATGAAGTCGATGACTTACAAAAAGCGGGGATCGGTATTATTCAAATCGATGAGCCTGCACTGCGTGAAGGGTTACCATTGCGCAGAGATGAGTGGGCGGCTTACCTCAAATGGGCAGTTGACGCCTTCAAGCTTAGTGCTGCGATTGCTGATGATGACACGCAAATTCACACTCATATGTGCTATTGCGAGTTTAATGACATCATGGATTCTATTGCGGCTCTGGATGCCGACGTGATCACGATTGAAACATCACGTTCAGATATGGATCTGTTAGACGCATTCGAAGATTTTGATTATCCAAATGAAATTGGTCCCGGTGTCTATGATATTCACTCACCAAATGTACCTAATGTGGAATGGATTGTTGCATTATTAAGAAAGGCGGCGAAGCGTGTCCCGGTGGAACGTTTATGGGTTAACCCAGATTGTGGCTTAAAAACTCGCGGCTGGCCAGAAACTCGCCAAGCATTAGCCAACATGGTTGAGGCAGCGAAACAGCTTAGAAATGAGCAGTAAAATGGTGATCAGCTAGTGTGTCAAAAAGGCAGGGGAAACCTGCCTTTTTGAAAATATTAACCAAATAATTTAGATTTCAGTAAGTTCATACCGATAGAAGCAAGATCGAGGCTTTCAGGAACTTCGCCATTTGGTGTGGCACTATCAACTAATTGAGGAAGATATTTAGCAATCATTTCTGAGGTTGCTTGAGGCTCTAAGCCAACCTGTTGAGCTAACTCTTGGATATTGGCATTTCCAAAGACTTGCATTAATTGGCTAGCATCGATAGGTAAATTATTACCTTCACTGATCCACGATGCAATAACACCACCTAAGCCTTGTTCGTTAAATTTTTCGATAACACCTTGAAGGCCACCTTGCTCCTCAACCCAGTTTATTACTGATTGAAATTGTTGCATTTTGTCGCCTGCAACCATACCCATCATTTGCTCAAATAACCCCATGTTATCTCCTAGGCAATCAGCCAATTTATGCTCTCATCCATAGTATGGAGCATTATTCAAAAAATTGTAGTCGGCTATTTTCAGCAATTTGAGTTTTAGGTCAATAGAAATGATGCATTGAATATAGTGCAGTAGAAAAATAACGGTTTTTCATTTGTGAATTAAATGTGAGTAAACGCAATGGGCATCACATTTTTTATCACATTATCTTGTGAAGGGAGCGTTGAGGGTTTTGTTTATTTAATTTGTTTTAATTCAATTGATTACGTTTTATTTGTTGGTTTTTTATATTATCTTAAATGTGATGTTAGTCATGTGTTTGTGAATTTTATTGTGTGAAAATTCACAACAGTCACGAAGATTAACAACATCAGGGGTCATTATGGGAAATTTCGTTAATAAAGTTGGCGTGATTGGCCTAGGTTCTATGGGGATGGGGATCGCACAATCTCTTATAAAAAATAACATTCCTACCTATGGATTTGATTTAAACCAAGGTGCTTGCGAAAGCCTACTTCGTGGTGGAGCTGTTGCAGTGGGGCAAAATGCAGCGGAATTCGCCCATGAGATTGACGCTTTATTGTTAGTGGTCGTCAATGGTCGTCAAGTTGAAGCGATTTTATTTTCGGGTGAACAGCCTCTTGTTGAGCAATTACGCCCCGGTACAGTTATTGTACTGCATAGCACACTCTCCGCTGAGCAAACAAAAAATATCGCTCAGCGCCTTGCCTCATATCAATTACCGCTTGTAGATGCGCCTATTTCAGGCGGTTCAATTAAAGCCGCTGAAGGGAAGTTGACCATAATGGCTTCAGGTGAGCCTGCTTTATTTGAGCGGCTTTCACCCGTATTTGACGCTATTTCTGAGCGCTTATATCGTGTAGGGGATGACGTTGGCTTAGGCTCAACCGTCAAAACGATTCACCAGTTATTAGCTGGGGTGCATATTGCTGTTGCTGCAGAAAGTATGGCTTTAGCCGCCAAAGCGGGTATTAACCTTGATGTGATGTATGACATTGTTACCCATGCAGCTGGAAATTCATGGATGTTTGAAAACCGCATGCAACATGTTCTAGATGGTGATTACACCCCAAAATCGTCAGTCGATATTTTTGTCAAAGATTTAGGGCTAGTGATGGAAACAGGGAAAGCATTAAATTTCCCGCTCCCACTAGCTTCAACCGCCCATCAAATGTTTATTTCAGCGAGCAATGAAGGTTTTGGTTTGCAGGATGACAGCGCGGTGATCAAAACATTTAAAGGTATTACTTTACCGGAGAAAAAAGCATGACAGTGAAGTTAGGCGTAATAGCGGATGATTTTACCGGTGCGACTGATATCGCAGGCTTTATGGTGCAAAACGGTTGGAAGGTCGTCCAATTATTGAATGAACCCGATGAAAACACACCGGTACCACAAGATGTTGATGCCATAGTCATTAGTTTAAAAAGCCGCTCTTGTCCTGTCGATGAAGCTGTCAGTGCATCGACCAATGCGTGCAATTGGCTGAAACAAAAAGCGAATTGTCAGCAAATTTTCTTTAAATATTGCTCGACGTTTGACTCAACTGAAAAAGGCAATATTGGCCCCGTTACAGATGCATTAATGGCACAACTGGGAACAGATTTAGCATTAGTTTGCCCAGCGTTACCTGTGAACGGCAGAACGGTTATTCACGGTCATTTATTTGTGAATGGCCAGCTACTTAATGAAAGTGGCATGCAGCATCACCCTGTAACCCCAATGACCGACGCAAATTTATTGCGTGTGATGGAAAAGCAATCAAAAGGCAAAGCAGGTTTAGTCAGACTTGATGATATTCAAAAAGGCAGTGACGTTGTTAGCCAAAAACTTGCCGAATTAGCTCAACAAGGTGTGAGTTACGCGGTCGTTGATGGCTTGACGATGGATGATTTGCTTCCTATCGCACAAGCGGTTAAAGCGATGCCATTGTTAACTGGGGGTTCCGGCCTCGGTGCTGCACTGGCCAATGTGGATAGCCAATGTCCATGGGGCGGCACAACGCAACGAGGTGAAAAACCGACAGGTAAAAACAGGAAAACAGTTGTTTTATCAGGCAGTTGCTCGGTAATGACTAACAAACAAGTGCTGGCTTATCAGCAAGTTGCCCCTGCAAAAATGTTGGATGTGGGTGAGTGTTTAAATAACCCTGAGTATGCCAAAACATTGGCAGATTGGGTGCAAGCACAGCAACTAACTGGTTTAGCACCAATGCTTTATGCCACTCAATCACCTGAATTATTGAAACAGACACAAGAAAAATATGGCGCAGCGGAATCAAGTTCCGCGGTCGAGAAGGTATTTGGTGAAGTTGTCGTACTGTTGAAAGCGCAAGGGTATGACACCTTTATTATTGCTGGCGGCGAAACCTCTGGAAAAGTGGTTCAAAGCCTTGGGACAGAACAATTAAGTATTGGTTCACCAATCGCCCCTGGTGTGCCATGGGTACAGGACTTAGCAAGCGGTAACTGGTTGGCGCTGAAATCAGGTAATTTCGGCCAAGAAAATTTCTTCCAGTTTGCACAGGAGATGTTTAATGAGTGATGAAAAGGCGCTGCGCCAAGAGTTAGTCGATTGGGCTAAATCAATGTTTAACCGCGGCTACAGTAGCGGTGGCGCAGGAAATATTAGTGCTCGGTTACCTGATGGTTCGATTATCGTGACACCGACAAACTCCAGTTTTGGTGATTTAGACCCTAACAAACTGAGTAAGCTCGATGCACAAGGCAATTGGATTGGGGGAGATAAACCGACAAAAGAAGTTTCTATGCATATGGCGATGTATCTGCAACGCCCTGATTGCCAAGCGGTTGTTCATCTTCACTCACCTTGGTTAACGGCGTTGTCTTGCTTGCCGGAGTTAGATACAAAAAATTGTTTGCCTCCAATCACACCGTATTATGTGATGCGAGTGGGGAAACTGCCATTGATTGAATACTTGCCACCGGGGGATGACCGAATTGGTGAGGAAATTGCAAAATTAGCACCGACACATAATGCGGTATTGCTATCGAATCATGGCCCGGTCGTGGGTGGTAAAACATTAAGACAAGCTTTCTTCAATGCAGAAGAGTTAGAAGATACCGCTCGCTTATATATCACATTACGCCCACATGGCTTTACAACATTAACGCAAGAGCAAGTTGAACAGCTCGAAAGTCGTTATCCACAAAAGTAGCGAGGCGAAAATGGCTAAATTTGCTGCAAATCTAAGCATGATGTTTACCGAAGTGCCTTTTATACAGCGCTTTGAGCGAGCTGCAAATGCAGGGTTCAAAGGTGTTGAATATCTTTTTCCTTATGAAGAAGATGCCGATGTCATTGCTGGTGAGCTGAGTAAACACCATTTAACTCAGGCTCTGTTTAATATGCCAGCAGGAAATTGGGCACAAGGTGAGCGCGGAATGGCGTCGATCCCAGGTCGTGAGAACGAATTTGCCGAAGGCGTACAGACCGCATTGAAATATGCGAAAGCGTTAGGTTGTAAACAAGTTCATGCGATGGCAGGAAAAGTGAATGATAACTATACACTTGAACAGCAAACTGCGTGTTATATCAAAAACATTCAATATGCGGCCGATGTGATGGCTGAGCACGGTATTCGTGTGCTTATCGAACCCATCAATACCCGTGATATGCCCGGATACTTTTTGACCACACAAAAACAAGCTGAAGCATTACTGCCTGAAATTAATCGTGAAAATGTCTTTATCCAGTTGGATTTATATCACTGCCAAATTATGGAAGGTGATTTATTGAAAACAATTGAACGTTTATGGGGTAAATTTAGTCACATTCAGATAGCGTCAGTCCCTTATCGTCATGAACCGGATAGCGGTGAAGTCAATTACCCATGGATTTTTAAGCAATTAGATGAAATGGGGTATGAAGGCTGGTTAGGATGTGAATATCATCCAGCAGGCCGTACCGAAGATGGATTAGGCTGGCTTAAACAAGCAAATTCATAATTAGGAGAACCTATGCTCCCTTCTGAGCGTCGTGATTTTATTTACCGTTACGTGCATGAACATCAAACCGTATCGATCAGTGACTTGGTTGAGCTAATGAATGTCTCTCATATGACAGTGCGACGTGATATTCGGATGTTAGAAGAAGAAGGGAAGGTGCTCAGTATCAGTGGTGGCGTTAAGTTAAATGATGTATTGCGCCAAGAGCTACCTTGGAGTGAAAAGGCACGGTTGCATCATCGCCATAAGCGTGAAATTGGCCAGTTTGCCAGCTCATTAGTTGAAGATGGGCAAGTGGTCTATCTCGATGCGGGAACAACCACCTTTGAGATAGCACGCGTACTTGGCGAGCGTTTTAATTTAACGATTGTCACCAATGATTTTTCCATTATGCAGTACTTAATGAATAAATCGCAGCTAAACCTATACCACACCGGGGGATTAGTGGATAAACGTAACCATTCTAGTGTCGGAAATACGGCTGCGATGATGCTGAAAACGCTCAATGTTGATATTGCTTTTATCAGCACCAGTTCATGGGATTTGCAGCATGGGGTTTCTACTCCACATGAGGAAAAAGTTCAGATAAAACAAACGCTATTGGATGTTGCTCGCCGTTGTGTGCTGGTTTCAGACAGTAGTAAGTTCGGCAAATATGGCATGTTTCGTGTTTGCCCATTGAATCAATTGCACGACATCATTTGTGATGACCAATTGCCAACTGATGTGGTGCAGCGGATAACAGAACAAAACATAAAACTTCATTTAATCAAGACATAAAACATAAATAATCTTACCTAAAACTGCATAGCCAGTTAAAAGGCTATAGCAAGGAGAATTACAATGAAAGTTATTATTACTGGTGGCGCAGGCTTTCTGGGCCAGCAGCTAGCCGCTGCTTTGCTTAAAAATCGCCAGGGTTTAAAATTTGACCACCTTGTTTTAGCCGATATTCAATGCCCTACATCACCGGTTGAAGATGCCAGAGTCAGTTGTGTTGCGTTAGATTTAACGCAAGCAGGGGCAGCTGATAAACTGATTGATGCACAAACCGATGTGGTTTTCCACCTTGCAGCTATCGTAAGTAGCCACGCTGAAAGTGATTTTGACTTGGGAATGAAGGTTAACTTTGAAGCCACTCGCCAATTATTGGAAGTCGCTCGTGCCAAGAACCCTGCAATCAAATTTATGTTCACCAGCTCTCTCGCTGTGTTTGGTGGTGAGCTACCTGATGTCATCACAGACTTGTGCGTCGTTAACCCACAGTCGTCCTATGGCGCTCAAAAAGCCATGTGTGAATTGATGGTCAATGACTATTCACGTAAAGGCTTTGTTGATGGCCGTGTGATGCGTTTGCCAACCATTAGTATTCGTCCGGGTGTGCCAAATAAAGCGGCCTCTTCATTCGCAAGTGGCATTATTCGTGAGCCATTAAATGGGATTGAAAGTGTTTGTCCTGTCTCCCCTGACCTCGCGCTATGGTTATCGAGCCCTGAAACTGTGATTAACAACTTTATTCATGCAGTGAGTATCCCTGCTGAGAAATTCGGTAAATCACGCACTGTGAACCTGCCAGGTATCACCGTTACCGTCCAAGGTATGATTGATGCGTTACGTGATGTTGCAGGCCAAGAAGCGGTAGATCTGATTCGCTTTGAACCTGACGAAGCCATTAACCGTATTGTGGCGAGCTGGCCGGGCAAATTTGATATCAGCCGTGCATTGGGTCTCGGTTTCCGTGCCGATGGCTCGTTTGGTGATGCGATCCGTTCGTTTATCACCAACCACGGTTCGTCTAAGTAGGAGATAGCCTATGTCCTATATTCCTATTATTGGCCTCGCAGTGGCCATATTTGTCCTGATCTTTTTAGTATTACGAACGCGTGTTCATGCGTTATTAGCAATGCTAATTGCTGCGGCAATCGCGGGTATATCCGGTGGTTTGACCGCGGCAGAGACGGTGACAGTCATCACAAAAGGCTTTGGGTCAACACTCGGTAGCATCGGTATTGTTATTGGACTCGGGGTAATGATGGGAAGGGTGCTGGAAGTTTCAGGCGCTGCTGAACAGATAGCTTATAGCTTTATCAAATGGCTAGGTAAAAAACGCGAAGAATGGGCGTTAGCAATTACCGGTTATATTGTCAGTATTCCTATCTTCGTTGACTCTGCTTTTGTGATTTTATATCCATTGGCAAAAGCATTAGCCAAAAATGGTAAACGTAGCATACTGACTCTAGGCGTTGCACTCGCTGGTGGGTTGGTGGTGACACACCATACTGTTCCACCGACTCCGGGGCCTTTAGGCGTTGCAGGGATTTTTGGTGTCGATGTTGGCGCGATGATCCTCGCGGGTATGAGCCTCGCTATTCCTTGTGTTATCGGTATTGTTTTGTATGCAAAATGGTTAGGGACTAAGTACCCTGAATTTATGCCAGATGAAACGGGCAGCGAAGACCTGAAAGAAGTTCACGCTCGTTATATGGAAGAAAAAGCGAATAAACCATTACCCAGCCTATTCTTATCGCTTTTACCAATTATCACACCTATTTTGTTGATTTTCATAAATGCAATCAATGGGTTAATTCTAAAAACAGAATCTTTCCAAGGCATGGAAAGCAATTGGTACTTCCAAACGTTTGAATTTTTAGGCGCACCAATTATCGCATTATCAATTAGTGTGTTGATCTCTGTTTACACATTAATGCCCAAAGCAACAAAAGAAGAAGTCATCGACCGTATGGAAGAAGGCTTACAAGCAGCCGGTATTATTCTGCTTGTTACGGGGGCTGGTGGTGCATTAGGTGCGGTACTGCGTGATAGTGGCACAGGAAATATTCTTGCTGAACATGTAGCAAATCTGCCAATTACACCTGTATTGATTCCGTTTATTATTGCGACCTTGGTTCGTTTGATTCAAGGCTCGGGTACAGTAGCAATGATTACCGCAGCATCTATTTCTGCTCCAATCATTAGCCAAATACCTGATATTAACTTATTGGTCGCGGCGCAAGCGGCAACCATGGGGTCTCTGTTCTTCGGTTACTTCAACGATAGCCTGTATTGGGTGGTGAACAGAATGATGGGAATTAAGGACGTTAAACAACAAATCATTGTTTGGTCTATTCCGACCACCATTGCGTGGGCGATAGGTCTAGTTGGAGTCCTCGTTCTTGATGTAATTCTCTAGTATAGCGTTACTATTTTTAGTTCTGCCAAATAATCAAAGCGCCCAGTAATCAGGGGCGTTTTTGTCGTTATGTCAAACTTTCATCTATACTGATGGCAATGGGTGTTAAAGAGAAATAAAATCAATGAACATATGTGATGTAAATCACTAAATAATGAAATCAAACTTTTATTGTTTTCATTAAAGGTGATGTTCATCACTAAAAATTTATCATTTTCTCGTTATATTACAAATAACGATTAATCAGTATCGACTGATTTAATGATGCCATTGTGTAAAGGAGTTTGAAATGTCCGACGTTTTCCACTTAGGTTTAAAGAAAAGTGACTTACAGGGTGCGACCGTAGCGATTGTTCCTGGGGATCCTAACCGTGTTGAAAAAATTGCACGTCTGATGGATAACCCTGTACACCTTGCGTCATTACGTGAATATACCTCTTGGCGTGGTGAACTTGACGGAAAAGCCGTCATTGTTTGCTCAACGGGTATTGGTGGTCCATCAACATCGATTGCCGTAGAAGAACTGGCACAACTTGGTATCCGTACTTTCTTACGTATTGGTACAACAGGTGCAATTCAAGAAGATATTAATGTCGGTGATGTGTTAGTCACAACGGGGGCTGTACGTTTAGATGGCGCTAGCCAACACTTTGCACCATTAGAATACCCTGCTGTTGCTGATTTTAACTGTACCAATGCGCTTTATGCCGCAGCGAAAGATGCGGGCGCAACCGTTCATGTCGGTGTCACCGCGTCATCAGATACCTTCTACCCCGGTCAAGAGCGTTATGATACCTATACCGGCCGTGTAATGCGTCATTTCAGAGGTTCGATGAAAGAGTGGCAAGACATGGGCGTAATGAACTATGAAATGGAATCAGCCACATTGCTGACTATGTGTTCTAGCAGTAAAGGGTTACGTGCTGGTATGGTTGCGGGGGTTATCGTAAATCGTACCCAACAAGAAATTCCAAATGAAGCGTTACTGAAGAAAACGGAAGGTAACGTATTAAGTATTGTGGTTGAAGCTGCACGCCGCTTACTGTAGTCCGTGATTTACTGGCTCGCTTACTTGGCTTTCACTCGGTTGTGGACAAAAAGTAAGCGGGCTTAGTCCTCTTATATATCCCTTATTTCTCTTTATTTCCTTTATAAATATTACAATTGTTAATTAATTTACAGGAAATATTCTGATCCTCTTATTCGCTAGATCTGTTATTGTCATAAAAACAATTATCAATATTATGTGCCCTTAAATTATTCAGGTTACATTTGTTTTGTTGTTAACTGGAATAAAAGCTGTAGGGCGAAAAGGAATTATTATGTCAACAACACCTTATCTTCATCCTTCTGTTTTGCCTTTAAAAGGCGGTATTAACTTCCGCGATCTCGGTGGTAAAAAACTCGCTAATGGTGGAAAAATCAAGCCTGGAGTCCTGTTCCGTTCCGGTGCGTTAGACCGATTAACACAGGAAGACGAAGCGGTTTTACGTTCACAAAATCTTTTCCAAATCATTGATTATCGTGATGAAGCTGAAATCTTAGATAAGCCTGATGTTATTTGGCAAGGAGCGCATTATGTTCATGCTCCAGCAAATCCATTAGCTAAAGAAGTCACCGCGAATTTAGATAAACTCACACCAGAAATATTGGAACAGTTTGATCCACAAGCCTTCATGTTTCGTTTATATGAATTATTACCGCTGAACAACTCTGCTTATCACCAATTGGTCAATTTACTCAAGCAGCCAGAAAAAGGCGGGATCGTGCAACACTGTGCGGTAGGAAAAGACCGTACTGGGGTCGGGTCTGCACTCGTATTATTTGCGTTAGGGGCAGATTTAGACACAGTAATGGAAGATTACTTACTGACTAATGAAACACTTGCGCCATACCGCAAGCATTTACTCGAAGAGCATGCAAAAACGATGGACGAAAGCATTGTGAAAAAATTTGAGTATGTCTATTCAGTACGTGAAGACTTCTTGAGAACGGCCCTAAACAGCATTGAAAGCCATTATGGCAATGTTGACCAATGGCTAGAAAAAGATTTTGGCTTAGGAAGGCAACAACGAGAAGCACTGCAAAGTCAGTTTTTGGACTAAGTTTCACTAACTGTAAGATGAGTTGTGGATGATCCATTTTTCTGTATCCACAACTCGGTTTTTCCAAAGGTGTTTTTGCTTTGTTTAACTTTGATTTACCACTTTTTCGCTACAGTATTCTGATTATCCCCTTATGAAAGGAACTGACCGTGACACTCCATGAAATTGTCACCATTGTGACGGACTTTACACGCGAACATGAAGTATGGGCGCTTCCTATTATTTTCTTTTTGGCGTTTGGGGAATCTCTGGCATTTTTATCACTTTTGTTACCCGCCACGGTGATTTTACTCGCACTTGGTGCTTTGATTGGCGAAAGTAATATTGCTTTCTGGCCAATATGGTTAGCGGCCGCACTCGGTGCTTTCTTTGGGGACTGGCTCTCTTATTGGATTGGTTATCATTACAAAGAAAATGTACGTCATATGTGGCCGATTTCTCGTAACCCACAAATGATTGATAAAGGGCAGCGTTTCTTTGACCGCTGGGGTATCTGGGGCATTTTCTTTGGGCGCTTCTTTGGGCCTTTACGAGCCATTGTTCCCTTGGTTGCTGGGATTTGCGCAATGCCACAACGGCATTTCCAACTCGCCAATATCGCTTCTGCGATGATTTGGGCATTTGGTATTTTAGCGCCAGGGGCACTGGGCCTAAAGTGGTTCGCAAGTTGGATTGGCTAAGCTTGCGAAGCGCTTCGCAAAATTTTCTTTGATAGCTAAATTACCTCTGGACACTTATACAGTATCCCATTACCTTACACTAGACTTTGTAAAGTAAGGATTTAACCGTGGATACCTCTCTTTTATATGCTGTTATTGGGGCGTTGAGTGGCGTTTTAGTTGGTGGTTTAGCCACTTGGTTCTCTATTGCCCAAAAAATTGCGCAAAAAGATCAGGAACTGCAGCAACTCAACCGTCAACTTGCAGCAAGTGACGAAAAAAATATTCACCTTGCGCAATGGAAAGAAGAATATGACAGGCTAGATCAAGAACTGCGTACTCAAAGGGATATCAACCGAGAACAAGAAGCAGAACTTCGCGAGGTCATCACCCGTTTTGAGCAAAACCAGCTAGCAAACGAAGAAAAACAGCGAATTTTACAAAATAGTGAACAACGGCTGACAGCACAATTCGAAAACTTAGCAAATCGTATTTTTGAACAAAATGAGCGCCGTGCATCAGAGCAACAACAGAAAAGCCTATTGGCGATGTTGTCACCTTTTCGTGAGCAATTAGAGGGGTTTCGTCAGCAAGTTCAGCAAAGTTTTGGTGAAGAAGCCAAAGAGCGCCACACTTTAGCCTATGAAATTCGGCAATTACAGCAGCTCAATAATCAAATGACCAAAGAAGCGGTTAACCTGACACGAGCTCTGAAAGGGGATAACAAAATTCAAGGGAACTGGGGCGAAACCATTCTTACCAGAATTCTCGAAGTCTCAGGTTTACGTGAAGGAAGTGAATTTGAAACTCAAGTTAGCATCAATACAAGTTATAATAGCCGTTATCAACCGGATGTGATTATCCATCTTCCTGAAGGTAAAGATGTGGTCGTTGATGCCAAAATGTCGCTAGTTTCTTATGAACATTACTTCAATAGCGAAGACCCACATGAACAGCAACAAGCATTGAAAAACCATGTGGCTTCTATCCGCAATCATATGCGTATGTTGAGTCGTAAAGATTACCACCAGTTACCGGGAATTCGCTCATTGGATTACGTTTTAATGTTTATCCCTATTGAGCCTGCTTATTTACTTGCTTTGAAAGAGGCTCCCGAGTTACTTGATGAAGGAATTAAACAGAATATTATGTTAGTTTGTCCTTCAACATTGTTAGTCGCAGTAAGAACGATTAATAATATATGGCGGTATGAACGCCAAGGGCAAAATGCTCAAGAGATAGCAAACAGAGCAGCGAAAATGTATGACAAGCTGCGTTTGTTTGTTGATGATATGCAAGTTTTAGGCGCCAGTCTTGATAAAGCGAATAATACTTACCTATCGGCAATGAAGCGCCTTGCTCAAGGACGTGGAAATTTAATTAGCCAAGCGGAAAGTTTTAAAGAGCTCGGAGTCGAAATTAAGCAACCTATAGCGCCTCAATTAGTTGAGCGGTCTGATACGCCTAATTGTGCGGAATCTTAGACTTCTGATAGGGTTTTGGCTCAAAGACTGTTACACTTCCTACAAAAGTTTGAATGATAAGCAGGCATAAGAGAAATGACTGAACCAACTAAAGAAACCATTGATTTCGGTTTCCGTACTGTCGGCAAAGAAGATAAAGCTGGCCTAGTAGCGAATGTTTTTCACTCAGTAGCATCAAAATATGACTTAATGAATGATTTAATGTCATTTGGTATCCATCGTATTTGGAAGCGTTTTACCATTGAAGCGAGCGGAGTACGTCGTAATCAGCGAGTACTTGACCTTGCAGGTGGAACAGGTGACTTAACTGCTAAATTTTCACGTTTAGTAGGTGAAAAAGGCGAAGTCATACTCGCAGACATTAATGACTCAATGCTAAAAATGGGGCGTGAGAAATTACGTGACCTTGGTATTGTCGGTAATGTTAATTATGTGCAAGCCAATGCGGAAGAGCTGCCATTCCCTGATAACTATTTTGACTGCATTACTATCTCTTTTGGTCTGCGTAATGTCACCGACAAAGACAAAGCGCTACGCTCTATGTTCCGAGTGCTAAAACCAGGTGGGCGTTTATTGGTATTAGAGTTCTCAAAACCAATTATTGAACCTTTGAATAAAGCTTATGACGCCTATTCATTCCATATACTCCCTCGTATTGGTCAGGCGATCGTTAATGATCCCGATAGCTATCGTTATTTAGCTGAGTCAATCCGCATGCATCCAAACCAAGAAACACTAAAAGGTATGATGGAAAATGCAGGTTTTGAACAAGTGTCGTACACCAATATGACAGGTGGAATTGTCGCATTGCACAAAGGGTTTAAATTCTAAGATGGAAGCACCATCAACACATACCGAAAATCAAAATACAGTTTTGTATTCTTTGATAACAGCATTGATGGAAACCTCTCTTAACCACATGTTGTTTAAAGAAAAAGTTCTACAGCCTGCTAGAATGCGTTTGGCTGGTAAAGTTATGGCGATTGAACTTAAAGAACTGAATAAAACGTTAACACTTGTTTTTGCTGAAAACCATGTTGATGTGTTAAGCCAGTGGGTTGAGCCTGCGGACTGTACCATTAAAACATCCATCTTTACGCTTGTTAAATTGAAAGACAAACAGCAATTAGCTCAACTTATCAATCGCGGTGATATCGTGATTGAAGGGGATATGCAAATTGTGCAGCACTGGTCTTCTTTGCTTGATTTAGCAATTTGGAATCCTGCTCACTATTTATCACCTTATATTGGTGATGTTGCAGCCGAGGGTCTTAGTAAGCTACTGAATAAAGGCGCGTGCCTTGCATCTCATTTAGTAAAACGGCAAAAAACGTATATCAAAGACGCAATAGTTGAAGAATGGAAAATGGCTCCTAGCCAACTTGAGCTAGCTCATTTTAGTGATGGAGTTGAGCAAATAGAAAATTCATTGAGTGCGCTTGAACAACGGTTAAGCCAGTTGGAGGAGAAGAATGACACCCGGTGAAATAAAACGACTTTACTTCATTATTCGGGTTTTTCTCTCTTACGGATTAGATGAGTTAATCCCCAAAATTAAACTAACGTTACCATTAAGAATTGGTCGCTTAGGTTTCTTTTGGATCAGAAATAAGCATAAAGACAAAGCATTGGGTGAAAGGCTTCGTCTCGCCCTACAAGAACTTGGGCCCGTTTGGATCAAATTTGGCCAAATGCTATCGACTCGTCGAGATCTTTTCCCTCCAGCAATCGCAGATCAACTTTCGTTATTGCAAGACAAAGTCGCGAGTTTTGATGGCAAACTGGCACGAAGCTATATTGAAGAGTCTCTCGAAGGGCCACTAGAACAGTGGTTTGATGATTTTGATGAGCAAGCTTTAGCGTCTGCGTCCATCGCTCAGGTTCATACCGCAACATTAAAAGAAAATGGCAAAGATGTTGTCATCAAGGTGATCCGCCCTGATATTTTGCCAATTATTAAAGCTGACATTAAATTAATGTACCGCATTGCAAATTGGGTTCCTTTGTTGCCAGATGGGCGGCGATTAAGGCCAAAAGAAGTCGTGCGTGAATACGAAAAAACATTGATTGATGAGCTGAATTTACTCCGTGAATCAGCAAATGCCATTCAGCTTCGTCGTAATTTTGAAAACAGCGCCATGCTGTATGTGCCAGAGGTCTATCCAGATTATTGTCGTGAAAACGTGATGGTCATGGAACGTATCTACGGGATCCCAGTTTCTGATATTGCTGCGCTTAAAGCGCAGGGAACCAATATGAAACTGCTGGCAGAACGTGGTGTTAAAGTCTTCTTCACACAGGTTTTCCGTGACAGTTTTTTCCATGCAGATATGCATCCAGGCAATATCTTTGTTAGTTACGATCATCCAGAAGATCCTCAATACATAGGGATAGACTGTGGAATAGTCGGTTCATTAAACAAAGAAGATAAACGCTATTTGGCAGAAAACTTCATTGCTTTTTTTAATCGTGATTACCGCAAAGTTGCAGAATTGCACGTTGACTCGGGCTGGGTTCCTTCAGACACAAATGTGGAAGACTTTGAGTTTGCTATTCGTACTGTATGTGAACCTATTTTTGAAAAACCATTGGCTGAAATTTCATTTGGGCAAGTATTATTAAATTTATTTAATACAGCACGCCGTTTCAACATGGAAGTTCAGCCACAGTTAGTCTTATTACAAAAAACACTGCTGTATGTAGAAGGGCTAGGACGGCAGCTTTACCCTCAGCTTGACCTATGGAAAACAGCAAAACCATTCCTTGAGGATTGGGTTCATAGCCAAGTAGGGATACCTGCAATCACTCAAGCATTAAAAGAAAAGGCGCCTTATTGGGCAGAAAAAATGCCTGAAATTCCTGATTTGATATATGGTGCTTTGAGGCAGCATAAATACTTACAGTCGAATATTGACCAATTAACACAGCAATTGAAAAATCAGCGTAATAAACAGCGTAAGTCGCAATACCTCCTAGGGATCGGGGCGACATTTGTCTTATGCGGTAGCTTATTTTTTATTTCTGACTTAAAGCAGCTAGCTGTGGTATTTATGGCCGCAGGCGCCTTGTCTTGGCTGTTTGGTTGGTGTAAAACAGACGAAAATTAAGTAAACTTTGTTTTGCGACAAGTTTATAAGGCTGTGAACATTTCCGTATTTTGTGTTGGTTGTATATAATAGATCTCATAACATTGATCCCAAAACTATATAGAGGTATTAACAATGGAATCAACTTTTGCAATGGCTGCTTTCGGTAGTCCTTGGCAACTCATTATCATTGCTTTACTTATTATTTTGATTTTCGGCACCAAGAAATTACGTTCTTTAGGTTCTGATTTAGGTGAATCACTCAAAGGCTTTAAAAAAGCGATGAGCGATGATGAAAAAGCAAAAGCAGAACAAGAAAAGCAAGATGCTGACTTCGCACCTAAAAATATTACGGAACAACAGGCTGCTGAGAAGAAAGAAAGCCCAGTTGAGAGCAAAAATAAAGAGCAGGGTTAAACCGTGTTTGACATAGGTTTTAGTGAACTGTTGCTTATTGCAGTTATTGGTCTCGTTGTATTAGGCCCTGAGCGATTACCAGTGGCAGTGAGAACTGTCGCTGGGTGGATCCGTGCGATGCGTTCTATGGCTGCAAATGTACAAAATGAGTTAACGCAAGAGTTAAAATTGCAGGAACTACAGGACACGCTGAAAAAGGTTGAAGAAAAGGCTAATTTAGAAGCACTTTCTCCTGAACTTAAGCAGTCCATGGAAGAATTGCGTACAGCTGCACAATCGCTTAAAAGCGGCTACCAAGAGACAACCAATGATATTGAAACAGAGTTAAACAAAGCAAAAGAGATCACTGACAGTTACGATAGTGCTGTAAAGGAAGCGAAAGATAATACTCAGCAACCTGAGGAGTCTGATCCAAACCCTGAACATGCAGCGAAAATGGCTGCCGTTGTTGAGGATGAAAAACCGGAAGATTCAACAGCTGTAAAAACAGTAGGATCACTCGAAGCTAACGTAAAAAACTCTAATCAAACTGAAAGTGAAAAATAACACATGGCTGTAAATGATACACAACCACTTATTAGCCACCTCATTGAACTTCGCAAACGGCTGCTAAACTGTTTAATTACAGTTTTAATTGTTTTTGCTGCCCTTGCTTATTTTTCAAATGATATCTATCGGCTGGTAGCAGCCCCTTTGATTGATAAGCTGCCAGTAGGTTCGCAAATGAGTGCGACGGATGTGGCGTCCACATTCTTTACCCCAATTAAATTGACAATGATGGTATCGGTTTTTGTATCGATCCCAGTTATTCTCTATCAAATTTGGGCTTTTATTGCGCCCGCCTTATACAAGCATGAACGCAAACTCATGTTGCCTTTGCTTGTTTCAAGTAGCTTCTTGTTTTATTTGGGAATGGCATTTGCCTACTTCGTTGTTTTTCCGCTCGCATTTGGTTTCTTTGTTAAAACGACCCCGGATAGCGTCAACTTTATTCCTGATATCAGTAAATACCTTAGCTTTGTCATGACATTATTCATGGCTTTCGGTGCAGCATTTGAAGTACCTATTGCAATTATTTTACTGTGTTGGACTGGTGTGACTACACCGGAATCACTGAAACGTAAACGTCCTTATATTTTAGTCGGGGCATTTATTGTTGGGATGTTTTTAACACCGCCAGATGTACTCTCTCAAACTTTACTTGCTGTTCCAATGTATTTGCTTTTTGAACTCGGTGTCTTGCTATCCAATTTCTATGTTGGCAAAGGCAGAAATCGACAAGAAGGGGCAGAGGAAGAAGAAAAAGAAGAGTCCTGATTTGCATCAAATAGCTGTTATTTGTTATGTACAATGACAAAAAAGCCCTCTAAAGAGGGCTTTTTATTGCTTGAAACATTCAATCTGTATTTTTTTTAAATTGCGTATTATCAACCACTTTAGGTACACTTTTATTTAAAATATTCAGTAAGAGAATAGAACGATACTCTCCATTAGGCTCATCAAAAATAGCTTGTACTCCCGCGAAAATACCTTCGGTAATTGTCACTTGGTCGCCATGTTTTGGTATATCTGGTGCGACGGAATAACTAATGGGGGTTTGTTGTAATAGCTCAATAATTTCTTCGGGGACTTCCGTCGGAAATTGGCCAAAACGAATAAAATGGCTAACCCCTCTTGTTGATTGGATAGTTGTCGTATGAATTTCATTATGATCAAATTTCACAAATAAGTAGTTTGGAAACAAGGCTTCTTGCACTGTCGTCCTTTTCCCTCTAACCACCTTTTCCATTTCAGTCATGGGCGTCATACAAACAACATTCTGTCGGTTTAAATGCTCCATAGCCCGTTCAATTTGGCCGCGTTTGCAATAAAGCAAATACCATTTTTCCATTTTTTTGAATTCCATCTGACAAAACTATGTTTATGATAACAAATTACGACATAACAATGTGACTAATGAAGAACAGCACCATATTATTGATATGCTTAGGTCTATATTAACCGAATATATTCTTATGATAACTGTAGTGCAAAAACTAAATCAGTAGGAGACATAATGGATATCTTTTTGTTGAGTAATGGTAAGCTACCAGGCAACCCTGTATGGCTTAGCTACGCCTTACCTCGAATCAAAGAAATGATTGCTCGTAAGAACATAAAGTCAGCAGTTTTGGTTCCTTATGCGGTTCTTCGAGGTTCACATGATGAAAGAGCTGAACAACTTTCGGAAGCGTTGGGAATAAAAGTTACGACAATTGAGCACTTTTCTAGCCCTGTAGAAGCGATTGAGCAGGCTGAATGTATTCTTGTCAGTGGTGGTAATACTTGGTGGCTGAATAAATGCCTACATGAGAATGGGTTGATCGTTGCTATTCAACGTGCGGTTCGTGAGCGTGGTGTACCATATATCGGCTGGAGTGCGGGATGTAATGTAGCGACGCCAAGTATTCGTACTACGAATGATATGCCTGTTAGTAACGCCGTAATTATGCCATCTCTGGGGCTATTTCCATTACAAATTAATCCTCACTATATTGATGCTCACATCTCTGGTCATATGGGAGAAACTCGTGATGAGCGATTACAAGAGTTTTGTGTGATTAACCCGCACGAAGTTGTTGTTGCGCTCAGGGAGGGAAGTGGGTTACAAATTAAAGGTAATGAACTTCATTATTTCAGCGGAAAAGATGAAGGTTTTAAACTATTTCAGCATAATAAAACATTCTCAGAACAATTTAATACATTACTATTAGAAAAATTAGTCCCTTTTGATTGCCAGTAAAATGGTATACTAAGCCAGAAAAAGATTGATTTTAAAGTGTTTTATACTCCAAATAATTCGAGCTACAGGTAGGTGATAAAGGAAGATTGGCGGGGCACATAGATAAACTATGTGACTCGGCTAGCTGAGAGTAGTCACTTATACTTCAACGAAAAGCGCTGTAACTTGAAGGATTAAGGAGATAGGCTGTAACTTGTAACCTTGGCCGGACGTCTTATAATGAGACTCCCTCTGTAACAGTAAAAGAAGATAATGAAATACCGTGACCTTAGAGATTTCATCTCGCAACTTGAAAAACAAGGCGAGTTAAAACGTATTACAATGGAAGTCGATCCCTATTTGGAAATGACCGAAATTGCAGATCGCACACTAAGAGCAGGGGGACCGGCCCTATTATTTGAAAATCCCAAAGGCTACAACATGCCTGTCTTGTGTAACCTGTTTGGCACAACTAAACGCGTTGCGATGGGAATGGGGCAAGAGGACATAAAAGCTTTACATGATGTAGGCAAATTACTCGCTTTTCTGAAAGAGCCCGATCCTCCGAAAGGCTTTCGTGACCTTTTCGATAAACTACCAAAATTCAAGCAAGTGCTGAACATGCCTGCAAAACGGCTAAGTTCTGCTCCTTGTCAGGAACAAATTTGGGCTGGTGAAGACGTTGATCTGACAAAAATTCCAGTTATGCATTGTTGGCCAGAAGATGCCGCACCTTTAATCACATGGGGGTTGACAGTCACTAAGGGCCCACATAAAGAAAGGCAAAATTTAGGTATTTATCGCCAGCAAGTTCTTGGAAAAAATAAAGTCATTATGCGTTGGCTATCTCATCGCGGTGGCGCTTTGGATTTTCAAGAGTGGTGCCAAGCTCATCCAGGCGAAAAATTTCCTGTTGCAGTCGCTCTTGGCGCAGATCCGGCAACTATTTTAGGTGCGGTAACACCAGTCCCTGACACATTATCTGAATATGCTTTTGCGGGGTTATTGCGTGGCAATAAAACCGAGGTTGTTAAATGCATATCGAATGACCTTGAAGTTCCCGCTGGCGCTGAAATTATTTTAGAAGGGTATATTGAGCCGGGCGAAATGGCCCCTGAAGGCCCTTATGGTGATCATACAGGTTATTATAATGAAATCGATAATTTCCCTGTATTTACCGTGACTCATGTGACTCAGCGTCGCGATGCAATTTATCACTCAACCTATACAGGAAGGCCACCCGATGAGCCTGCAGTATTAGGGGAGGCGTTAAACGAGGTCCTTGTCCCTATTCTTCAAAAGCAATTCCCTGAAATTGTTGATTTTTATCTTCCTCCAGAAGGGTGCTCGTATCGTCTTGCCGTTGTGACAATGAAAAAACAATATGCAGGACATACCAAAAGGGTCATGATGGGGGTCTGGTCATACCTGCGCCAATTCATGTACACTAAATTTGTTATTGTTTGTGATGATGATATTAATGCACGGGACTGGAAAGATGTTATCTGGGCAATTACAACTCGGATGGACCCTGCCCGTGACACAGTGATGATGGAAAACACACCAATAGATTATCTCGACTTCGCTTCTCCTGTCTCAGGGTTAGGTTCAAAAATGGGACTTGATGCTACCAATAAATGGCCTGGTGAGACAGATCGTGAGTGGGGGCGTCCTATCGTAATGACAGAGAGCGTTAAATCTCGCATTGATGATATTTGGGAACAATTAAATATTTTTGATAAAAAATAAGAGGGAAACCATGGCAACTTTAAGCTGTAAAGTAACATCTGTTGAATCTATCACGGATACGGTTTATCGGGTGATTTTGTTGCCAGATGGTCCTTTTCATTTTAAAGCAGGCCAATATTTAATGGTCGTGATGGATGAGCGTGACAAACGACCATTTTCAATGGCTTCTACTCCAAATAATAAAGAAACTATCGAATTACATATTGGTGCTTCTGAGATTAATTTATACGCAATGGCTGTAATGGATCGAATTCTGGATCAGAAACGTATAAATATTGACATTCCTCACGGTAAAGCTTGGTTTCGGGAAAATAGCAGTAACGCAATGATTTTAATTGCAGGTGGAACAGGTTTTTCCTATACCCACTCAGTATTGCTTGCGGCGTTAGCTGAAAACCCAAATCGTGACATAACTTTCTATTGGGGCGGTCGTCAATTGGAGCACTTATACGATCTTGGTGAATTGCAGGCCCTCAGTGAAAACTATCCTAATTTAAAGATCACCCCTGTTGTTGAGCAACCAGACGAACTATGGCGAGGTAGAACAGGAACAGTCCTGAGCGCAGTATTAGAAGATTTTGGCGATTTGTCCAGTCATGATATCTATATTGCAGGTCGTTTTGAAATGGCGAAAATAGCGAGAGAACGGTTTTGTAATGAGCGCGGAGCTAAATCGGAGCAGTTATTCGGTGATGCTTACGAATTCATTTAACCCGTCATATTTCAAATTGTAGGGGGGTGGCTTCACTCATTCGCTCTAGTTACATACTTTTGTATGCTCCTAGGGTCTCATTTGCTTGCCGCCTACCGATAACCCGAACTATGAGGGTTAAGTTTGTTGTGGTTATTTGGGCAAAAAAAGGCAAAAAAAACCCGCCCCTGACTAGGCGGGAACATCGACAAAATACAATGTTTGCGAAAACTAAAACTAAAACTAAAACTAAATTGTTAAACTCGTTCAATAATTGTGGCTATACCTTGGCCGAACCCGATGCACATGGTGGCTAAACCAAATTGTTTATCGTTTTGTTCTAAATGATTAAGCAAAGCTGTTGAAATTCTTGCTCCTGAACACCCCAACGGATGGCCAAGTGCAATAGCCCCTCCGCTGAGATTTACTTTATCATCTAATTGGTTTTCTGATAGCTTCAAGCCTTTTAGACAGGCAATAGATTGCGCCGCAAAAGCTTCGTTTAATTCAATAATATCAATATCATTTAAAGTTAGTCCTGCGCGTTTCAAAGCGAGTTCACTTGCTGGCACAGGCCCAAATCCCATGATTGATGGGTCACAGCCAACAACGGCCATTGCGCGTATTTTGGCTCGTGGCTTAATTCCTTGCTGCGTGGCATAACTTTCGCTAGTCAGTAACATCGCAGAAGCACCATCAGACAGAGCAGATGAATTACCTGCGGTTACCGTTCCACTAACAGGGTCAAAAGCGGGGCGAAGAGCGGCTAAACCTTGGAGATTTGCGTCAAAACGAATCACTTCATCATAATTGACTGAAATGAGGTTACCTGTGGCATCATGGCCACTAATTGGGACGATTTCGTTATTGAACTTCCCTTTTTCCGTCGCTAAGGCAGCAAGTTGGTGAGACCGTAACGCAAACGCATCTTGCTCTTCTCGGCTAATCTTATACATTTTGGCAAGCATTTCAGCGGTTAGACCCATAGCGCCTGCGGCTTTAGCAACGTGTAAAGTCAGCTTAGGGTTGAAATCTATACCATGAGTCATTGGTACGTGGCCCATATGCTCCACTCCACCAATGAGTACAGATTTTGCATCACCCGTCATAATTAACCTGCTCGCATCATGTATTGCTTGCATTGATGAACCACAAAGGCGATTTACTGTAACTGCTGGAACTGTATGAGGAATATCCGTGAGCAATGCTGCATTTTTAGCAATATTAAACCCTTGTTCCAGTGTTTGCTGAACACAACCCCAGATAATGTCATCCAATTCTTTTTTACTTGCGTTTGGATTACGTTCAAAAATTGCATTCATGAGGTGTGCAGAAAGGTCTTCAGCTCTAACATGGCGAAATACCCCACCTTTTGAACGGCCCATTGGTGTACGTATTCCATCAATAATGACGACATTTTCCATAAAATTAACCTCTCGCAACTTTTTTGACATCAATCGCCACGACAGGTGGCTGTGGGTAATATCTTGCATTGGTAGCCGCTTTTTCTTTTAAGCCACTAGGCGCGTGATATAGCGGGCTTAAGTGCTGCAAAGATTCCGTCGTTTTCAAGTAAGACTGGCTACCTAAGGTATCTAAATAGCAGAACACTCCCCCTCTAAATGGTGGAAAACCTAAACCATAAACTAAAGCAATATCTGCATCTGAAGGGCTTTGAATGATACCTTCCTCTAAGCAACGAACAACTTCGTTAATCATGGGAGCCATCATTCGAGCAATAATTTCTTCTTTGGTGAAAGTGCGCTTTGTTGGGCAAATAGTAGCAAGTAATTCATCAGTCCGAGGGTCATCAATTTTTTTCGGTTTCCCTTTTTTATCTTTTTCATATTGATAAAACCCTTGGCCATTCTTTTGGCCAAATCGTTGTTGTTCATACATTACATCGATGGCATTTTTTCCGTTTTTCCCCATCCTTTCAGGAAAACCTTGGGCCATAACTTGTTCCGCATGAAAAGCGGTATCAATACCAACGACATCAAGGAGATAAGCTGGCCCCATTGGCCAGCCAAACTCTTTTTCCATGACTTGATCTATTTCTCTAAAGTCAGCTCCATCTTGTAGCAGCAAATTAAAGCCTGCAAAATAAGGAAAAAGTACTCGGTTAACAAAGAAGCCAGGGCAATCATTGACAACAATAGGGGTTTTACCCATTTTATTGGCGTAGGCAACAACCTTAGCAACCGTGTTATCAGAAGTTTGTTCTCCTCGGATAATTTCGACTAATGGCATCCGATGCACTGGGTTAAAAAAGTGCATGCCGCAGAAATTTTCTGGGCGTTTTAGTGATTTTGCGAGGGTTGAAATTGGAATCGTTGAAGTATTTGAAGCCAGTATGGTTTCTGTTGTTACTAAGGATTCAACTTCAGATAATACAGCAGCTTTGACTTTCGGGTTCTCAACAACGGCTTCTACGACGATTTGGCTATTTTCCACCCCGTTGTAAGATAATGAGGGATGAATTGATGATAAGGTTGCTGCCATTTTCGCAGCTGTAATTTTTCCACGCTCAAACTGATTATTTAATAGCTTTTGCGCTTCTTCAATCCCTAAGTCTAATGACTTAACATTAATATCCTTCATTAAGACTGGCACGCCTTTACTGGCTGATTGATAAGCAATGCCACCGCCCATAATCCCTGCACCTAATACTGTAGCATGTGTTGGAATATCAACATGTTGTGCGACTTTTTTACTGTTTGATTTAACTTGTTGGTCATTTAGAAAAATATTCACTAAAGCACGTGCAACATCACTATGCGCTAGAGGAACAAATGCAGCTGTTTCATGCTTCAATGCCTCATCACGAGTGCAGTTTGCTGCTTTTTCTATCGTATTCACAGCAGCCATAGGGGCTGGATAGTGTTTGCCAGCAACCTTGTACACCATCCCCTTAGCGACATTGAAACTCATCGTTTGCTCAATAGGTTTCAATTGTAGAGGATTAAGTTTAGGTTGGCGTTTCTTCTGCCAATTGAAGGCCCCGGTGATTGCAGATTCAATAACTTGCAGCGCTGAGTGTGCGAGAGCTTCTGTACTAACAATCGCGTCAATAAGGCCAAGTTTTAAAGCTTGAGAGGCATCGACATCTTTACCTGCAGTAATAATTTCTAATGCGCTATCTAAACCAATTAATCGAGGTAGACGAACAGACCCACCAAATCCAGGCATGATCCCAAGTTTTGTTTCAGGAAGCCCAATTCGAGCATCAGGTGAAGCGATGCGAAAATCAGTGGATAAAACACATTCACAGCCACCACCTAATGCATAGCCATTAATGGCACAAATCGTTGGAACAGGCAGGTCTTCAATGCGATTAAAAATACTGTTAGCGTAGTGCAACCAATCACTTAGCGTTTCTTTTGATGCTTCAAAGAGTGAAAGAAACTCTTTGATATCAGCACCAACAATAAAAGCGGATTTATCAGAGCGGAAAATTACACCTTGCAGCTCGGTTTGTTGCTCAAGAACAGACACGGCTTCATCAAGTGAAGCAACGGTGTGGGTATCCAATTTGTTAATTGGCCCTGGTGAGTTAAAAACCAGTTCTGCAATCCCTTGTTTCAACCATTGAATATAGATAGTGTCACTTTGATAAAGCATTCTGCTCTCCTCTACGTGGTAGTGTTATCTGGTACGACCAGATGAGTTGAGTGTGACTAGAATGTTAATTAATTGCAAACTTTTAATAACAAAAATGGAAGATTGGTCACAGCAATTAAGTGAAATAATTAATGTTTTAAATGATAAATTAACTATATATCAATTAATTAGTGCAGGTTTGCAACAGAGCGCATATCCGTTAATAACAGAACGTGGTAAGCTTAATTTTTCTAATTAATGCTGAAAGGTTGAAGGAAATGGAAAAACTGACTGCACTCTACGCTGAACATATTAAAACGTTACAAAACAGAACTCAGCAAGTTTTACAGCGCAGCAAATTAGATGCCATATTGATTCATTCAGGTGAACCCCTACGCATCTTTCTTGATGATAGCGACTATCCGTTTAAAGTTAACCCTCATTTTAAAGCGTGGGTACCTGTCACCGATGTTCCACATTCATGGCTATTAGTTGATGGCGTAAATAAACCTAAACTATGGTTTTATTCCCCTGTTGACTATTGGCATAGTGTTGAGCCACTTCCGAACAGTTTTTGGACTAAAGATATTGAATTAATTCATTTAAAAAATGCGGATGACATTAAAACCTTCCTAACAAGTCTACCGAAAGAAAATGTGGCTTATATTGGTTCGGCAACTGCAAAAGCTGAGTCGTTAGGGATTTCGCTACATAATATCAATCCCAAACCTGTTTTAGATTACTATCATTATCATCGTTCTTATAAAACCGATTATGAACTTTACTGCATGCGTGAAGCGCAAAAAATGGCAGTAAATGGGCACCTTGCCGCTCTCGAAGCATTCCGTGCAGGTATGAGTGAGTTTGATATTAATATTAGTTATTTACAATCAACTGGGCATCGAGATACCAATGTCCCTTATGGTAACATTGTTGCGCTGAACGAAAACGCAGCGGTATTGCATTACACTAAGCTACAGCAAACTGTGCCGAATGAATTGCGTAGCTTCCTTATTGATGCAGGAGCTGAATATAACGGTTATGCTGCTGATATTACGAGAACTTATGCGGCAAAAGGGAAGGATGAATTTGCTGAATTAGTTGCGGATGTCAATACAGAACAGCTCGCTTTAATTGATACAATCAAGGCGGGTGTACGCTATACAGACTATCATGTAGATATGCATCATAGGATTGCTAAAATACTGATTAAACATGATATTATTAAAGGTATTAGCGAAGAGTCAATGGTGGAAAGTGGCTTAACAACGCCATTTTTGCCTCATGGTTTAGGGCACCCGCTTGGGTTACAAGTTCATGATGCTGCTGGCTTTATGCAAGATGACAGCGGTACACATCTTGCGGCTCCTAAAATGTATCCATTCTTACGATGTACTCGTGTTTTAGAACCTAAAATGGTGTTAACTATTGAACCTGGGCTCTACTTCATCGAATCTCTATTATCTGAGTGGCGAAATGGGGAGTTTAGCCAGTATTTTAATTGGGATAAAATTGAGTTTTTCAAACCTTACGGTGGGATCCGTATTGAAGACAATATCGTGATCCACGCAAATCGTATTGAAAATATGACTCGAGACTTACATTTACGTTAATGAAACCTTATTTAATACCGGCTGAAACTATTTCTTTTACAGAAGAGATCAAAAAAAGCCAATTTATTACGTATTTAGCTCATACAGATGGTATTGACGCGGCAAAAGATTATATTCAATCAATTAAAGCTCAATACCCAGATGCCCGGCACCATTGCTGGGCATTTGTCGCTGGTCGGCCTGATGATTCACAAAAGTTGGGGTTCTCTGATGACGGAGAACCAACTGGAACAGCAGGAAAACCCATTATGGCGCAACTATTAGGTAGCAACCTAGGGGAGGTTACCTGTGTTGTTGTGCGTTATTTTGGTGGGATAAAACTGGGAACGGGTGGGCTCGTTAAAGCCTATGGAAATGGTGTCCAGCAAGCATTAAGAATATTACCGACAAAGACAAAAGTACCACAAAAAATCTTTAATTTAGTGTGTGACTATTCGTTGATTAATGCGATTGAACAACTCCTTGCTCAGGTGAATGGCACGGTTTTGCACAGTGATTATAATGAAACTGTCTCTTTACAAATTGCAATTCCTGCTACTCTTGAGCAGGAGGTCAATGATAAATTACGCGATATAAGTCGTGGGGCCTTAGCGCTCACGCCAGAATCGGAATAGTAAACAGTTTTATCAAGGAACCTGCCGAATGCATTTTCGTGCAATAACCCGCATAGTCGGGCTGCTTGTCATTATCTTTTCTTTTACCATGGTTATTCCTGGTATTGTTGCGCTAATTTATCGTGATGGTGCAGGTCGAGCTTTTAGCCAGACTTTTGTTACTGCTTTGCTAATTGGCCTTTTTCTGTGGCTACCAACCCGCAATAGCCGGCACGAACTTAAAGCAAAAGAAGGTTTCCTTATTGTTGTTTTATTTTGGACAGTGCTGGGAAGCGTTGGGGCATTACCTTTTATTTTTTCTGAAAGGCCTAACCTTTCGGTTACAGATGCTTTTTTTGAATCGTTTTCAGGCTTGACTACCACTGGTGCGACAACGCTGACAGGGCTTGATTCCTTGCCCAAAGCTATTTTGTTTTATCGGCAGATGCTTCAATGGCTTGGGGGGATGGGGATAATTGTGCTCGCTGTTGCAATCTTACCGCTTTTGGGTGTTGGGGGAATGCAGTTATACCGCGCAGAAATGCCGGGTCCTTTGAAAGACAATAAAATGCGGCCTCGCATTGCAGAAACGGCAAAAACATTATGGCTAATCTATGTACTGCTCACAATTGCTTGTGCAGTTGCTTTATGGATAGCAGGAATGGATGTTTTTGATGCTATTTCCCACAGCTTTTCGACTATCGCTATTGGCGGGTTTTCAACTCATGATGCCAGTATTGGTTATTTCAATAGTCCTGCGATTAACACTATCATAGGTATTTTCCTGATTATCTCTGGTTGTAACTTCGGTTTACACTTTGCAGTACTAACTGGACGTAGTTTAGGGATTTATTGGCGCGATCCCGAATTTAGAATGTTCATCAGCTTCCAATTTGTCTTAGTGGTGATTTGTACTTTAATACTTATGTACCATTCGGTTTATGGCAGCTTCGGGCAAACGCTTGATCAGGCATTCTTCCAAGTTGTGTCAATGGCGACAACGGCAGGATTTACGACAGACAGTTTTTCTGGTTGGCCTCTTTTCTTACCAATGCTTCTATTATGTGCTGCATTTGTTGGTGGATGTGCAGGTTCAACAGGGGGCGGATTAAAAGTTATTCGTATCTTATTGCTTTTCTTGCAAGGCTCGCGTGAATTAAAGCGCTTAGTTCACCCAAATGCGGTCTACACAATCAAACTGGGGCAGCGTGCATTGCCTGAAAGGATCATCGAAGCGGTCTGGGGGTTCTTCTCTGCCTATGCACTTGTTTTTGTCGTCAGCTTATTATTGCTGATCGCAACAGGTGTTGATGAGTTTTCTGCATTCTCAGCAATAGCGACCACACTCAATAACTTGGGGCCAGGTCTTGGGACTGTTGCAGATAACTTTACGTCAATGAATCCAGCCGGTAAATGGATTCTAGTGGTGACGATGCTATTTGGGCGTTTGGAAGTGTTTACTTTATTAGTGCTACTGACTCCAACTTTCTGGCGTGAATAATTGAATGCAATCTATATATAAGACTATCTATATAGAAATGATAATAATCTAGGAACAATAATGAGCTATTTACTTTTACACTCCAGTACGGATGGGCAAACAAAAAAAATTATTTTAAAAATGGCGGAACAGCTGAGAGGCTTAGGTCGTGAATGTGATATTCGTGATTTAAATACTGACCAACAGCTTAATTTATCAGGCTACGATAAAGTATTAGTAGGGGCATCTATTCGTTACGGGCATTTCAATAAAAAACTACAACGCTTTGTGACCTCCCATCAAAATCAATTGAATTCAATGAAGACCGGTTTTTTTGCTGTAAATTTAACGGCAAGGAAAGAAGGTAAGAATACGGTTGAAACTAACGCATATACGCGAAAGTTTTTAGAAGCGTGTCCTTGGAAGCCAACATTGAAGTCTGTTTTTGCCGGAGCGCTGTTTTATCCGCGTTATAAATGGTTTGATAGAATGATGATCCGCCTAATTATGAAAATGACAGATGGCCCAACCGACCCAAAAACAGAGATTGAGTATACTAACTGGGAAAAGGTTGCCGAATTCGCAACTGAATTTGATGGTTTATAGGTCTTAATTTCAACAAAATGTAGTTATTTTGTGTTTTTTGTTTAATAAATCATCGCTTGGTGAAATAAATCAAAAAAACACTTGCGAGAATTTTTCGACTCCCTATAATGCGCATCCGTTGTCACGACAAACCGGTTAGAAGAAAACTTCATAACCCAGTGATAACAGAGGTGAGAAAGAAAAAAGTTGAAAATAAACGCTTGACTTTCTAAATAAAAAACGTAATATACGACACCTCGCGACAACGACCTTGAAGTCGAAAATCAAAAGATTTAGTCGCAACGCTCTTTAACAATTTATCAGACAATCTGTGTGGGCACTCACAGGACACTATCAAAAAAATATTTGATTTTAAGTCTTGAAGAGTGACTAACACG
>NZ_JAALBT010000011.1:0-143868 GCF_011077905.1 Providencia sp. M-27
GTCTATTAATATTATTAAACTATATATCGGCTGTAGTCCTTGATATCAAAGGGCTACAAGCAAACTTTGGACTTTTCGATGAAATGGGCACACAACCCCTATTGGTAACCGCATTTTTATCCTCTATTGCAGACACTTTTATATCGCTGTCCTCACTCACTGGAATTTGGTCATAAACAGTCAATTCAATGGGTTTCGTATGCATGTTTTTTACTTTGACCAAGTAACTTTCTGTTTGTTGAATAGTCGACCCCATAAAACTCGGTTTTTTCTTCATCTTTTCATTTGATTCACGAGAGACTTGAATACTCTTATCAACACCAAAAGGAACGCTCAATGTGTCAACCAATTGATTGGCATTGACTATAAAATTGCCTACATACGTATTTCCATAATATACATTAGCATTTCCATTCAATAAGTTAAGTGATTGCCAATCTTCAATATTCGCTTGTAAGAATACTTCTTCAGTCAATTTTGGCGTGGCAGTATACTTGTATTTTACATCAATATTTTGTTGTTTAATGGTGAGCGAATTCGGTTTGATCGTGCTTTTCAGGGAGTAAGGCAGGGCAATTTGGTAATTTAAATTGACACCATTGTTAGATGTAGTTACAAAATCTGAAACACCTGAATTTATTGTTTTTTTCTCACTGACACTGCTTTCTTCATACATTGCTATTGGCGCTGCTGGCATTTTCATTCGAGCCTGGCGTGCTATTTGAGCGTTATTATCATAAACGGACAAGCGCCAAGGCTGTAAGACAGAAGGCGTGATATTTTTAGACGGGTTAATCGTTGAAAGTGTTAAATTAACTTTATCCCAATCAATGCCTGTATTTTGCACTATGTCCGCTTTGTACGTTAAAACAATAGGGGATTGCGAATTCAGGCTGCGGATATCGTAACTTGGAGACCAAGCCGCATCAGGTGTTAAATAAGAAATTTGCAACTCTGCTGTCACCGGTTTTTGCGCATCGATAGACAAGACAATTTGGGTCTGTTCACCAATTGAAGAGGGCATTTTTTCATCAATTTTTGCCTGCAATAACGTAGCTTTTTCTTGTAGTTCAACTAATTCCAACTGGTTTTTTTGTTGCTCTTGTAAAATATTAGACATCTGCTGACGAATAAAATTTAATTTCTGGGCTGATTCTTCTAGGGTTTTCGCTGTATTTTCCCCAAAAAAGCGGTGATCTTTCAATAAATTTAATTGTTCTTCACCGACTTTAATTGCAATATTCAATGTCTCTATCTGCTGGCTTAATTGTTTTTTCTGATCCAAAAGTTCAGCAATAGCCATTGGATAATTAGCTTCTGTTGCTATATTTTGGATATTAACGGAGCGAATAACCACATCATCCTGTTCAAGATCAATCGATAGCGTACGCGGGTCAATATTACTTGCGATATTGGTGAGGATGACCGAGTTCGCCCCCTTATTAAGTGACAGTGTCACGGTGTTATCTAATTCAGCACCACGTAAAAATACGGTTGCGTGATTTAGCTTAACATCTTTATTTAGTTTAGTTTCAGCATCAGCACGCACGTGTTGAGAAGCCAAAAGTGTTGCGAATAATAAGCCGCTGACTAGCCGAGTAGAAACTGTCATTTTTAACTCCGAACATTAGTACCACTAAGTAAGATAATGACTAAAACTAGCCTATTTGACTTTTATTAGATAACAGATAAAACCTAAAAACTGGCAAAAGCACAAGGACCGAAGGGATAAACTTGGTTAATGGGTTTTTCTTTCTTTTTACCTGTAGAAATTTCTGAAATCTGAAAGAGATATTTTTCTAGGTGGGCCGAGACAAAACACCCATTAGCAGGTGTTTTATCTTGTTGGGCAGGTGCGACTTATTCTTCGAAATACCAATATCCTTGATTGATAAATTCGGTTAATTGCGCGATAAAAGCAGGGCTCTCCAGTGCTTCACCGAGTTCATTGATGCCGACTTCCGTAAGCTGGCACAATGCATCTGCACCCTTTGTTTCTGTGGTAATCCAGCCTTCCGAATTCACAAAAAAGTGCTCATTGATACGCATCACTCGCAAGCCGCTCAGTCGGATCAGTTTTTGACCGTCATTTAACACACTTAGCACTTCTTCCGGTTGATATGGCGGATCTGAGGGTGCAATATCCAGCTCATGACGTAGAGTCGTTGCAAAACGGCCTAACCACTGTTCAAAATCATCCGGCTTGTTGATCATTTCAATCATCATGGCTCGTAGACGTTCAACCTCATGAGGTTCCATGGTACCTGTATTTTCAGTCACCGTGAGGTCAGGATCGCCATAATTTATGCCACCCAAATCCTGTTCCAGCGCATAGTCTGCAAAACTGCTCAGCAGATCACGACCAGTCGGCCCGCGAAAGCCGACAGAATAGTTCATGGTATCTTCGAAAGTGAAACCATCGTGAGGGAATCCCGGCGGAATATACAGAATATCTCCTGGTGCCATTTCCACGTCAATAATCGGTTCAAATGGGTCGACATGTAATAATGCCGGATGTGAGCAGAACTGACGCATCGGTAGGGCATCGCCCACACGCCAGCGGCGGCGTCCCATACCTTGTATGATAAAAACATCATAGTTATCAATATGAGGCCCAACACCACCTTCAGGCACTGAATAGGAGATCATCAAATCATCAAGACGCCACTCGGGCAGTACACGAAACGGTTTCACTAGTTCGGCCGCTGGTATATGCCAATGGTTGACCGCTTGCACCAATAGTGACCATCCTTTTTCGCCTAGTTCGCTGAAATCTTCAAACGGGCCGTGACTCGCTTCCCATTTATTATCAATAAAGCTGACTAGGCGGCTGTCAACTTCCGACTCCATGGCCAAGCCAGCCAGTTCATCCGGTGTGATAGGGTCGACAAAATCAGGAAATGCATTTTTCAATACAACGGGTTTTTTCTGCCAGTATTTTTCTAAAAATTCAGGCCAGTTAAGATTCAGTTTGTAAGCCATGTGACCACATCTATATGAGTAAATTAGCCTGTAATTATAGAAGCAATACACCGTCATGTTCTTGTTTGGTATCAAACGTCGGTCAATAACTTTTGTGGGAATACCTGTAGCATATTACCAGAATTCATTGGCTATCTTATGGCTCATAGAATTCATTGAAAAACGAAAGATTTATGAAATCAAACTGAGTTTAGAACCCAAAAAGAACCAACACGATTAACCAGCCAGAACGCTGGTTTTCTTCATTTCACACTTATGTCAAGGCTCGATAGGAATGTCTAGTCGCTGGCTCATTAGGAATGACCAAATTTTGAAAATATTGTTTTGCACTGTGTGCGGACATGGCACATATCTACCCATGTGCCTAAATTCAGTAAATTCCTTCGAAACAATAAGGTCTGTTCATTAATAATGATAAAGTATGTATTTCAATAGTTTCAAACTGAATACTTTATTTTATAGGGACATTGAACGGGTGACTGAGTTTATGTTCTCAGTAATTTTTGCGTTGCTTACCTTGAAAACAAACAAATCGACACTATATTGCCTATAGCCTTTTAAAAAGCATGGTCATCAGTTTTATTTTGATTAACGCCAACTAAGGATAAAATATGCCGCTAAGTAATACGGAGCTTCGCTATTATGATAGTAATATACTAAGACTTCCCTCTGAGAAACGAACTGAATACCATGCCCAGGTTGATCGCCTGATAACTGAACTAAAAAAATCTGTCAAAGATCAGAATGAGATAAAAATAACTCGGGTTGTAAAGGCTGGTTCCTTTGCAAAATTTACTATTTTACGTAAGACACATGAAGATCCCGTTGACGTAGATATCGTTTTTTATATCTCAGATAAGGATGCTAATCAAGAGACTCTCTCTAGCCTCAGCGAAAAAATCTTCAATGCTCTAGTTAAACTTTATCCTAATAAATCTGTTGAAGACTTCCAGCTTCAGCGTAAAGCAGCTACTGTGACTTTTATAAAATCAGGGCTGAATGTTGATGTTGTTCCTGTGATTGAAGATACTGACAAAGTCGGATATGGGTGGCAGTTTGATATTCATGAAGGAACAAAACTTCATACTTGTGCTCCATGCCAAATACAATTTATTCGTGATCGAAAAAATACAGACAATGACTTTAGAACACTAGTCCGACTGGCAAAAAATGGCGAAATCATGCTGGTCTGACACACCTGAAATCATTTGCTATTGAACTTATCATGGCCTACTTACTTGATAAAGATGGAAAAGAAGGAAGTATCGAAAGCCGCTTCCGAAAATTTCTCCTTTATATTGCCCAGTCAGGGTTGAAAGAGAAAATTTATTTCCCTGAAAATGGGAATGATATTCCTGACTTTCCAGATCCCGTTGTAATTATTGATCCAGTTTGCGTAACCAATAATGTTGCTAGCCGCCTGACTGAAGCTGAAAGGGTGGAGATTGTAAATGCGGCAGCCGAAGCCTGGGAAGTTGCTCATCATGCTTCAGTTGAGGATGATCTAGCTATTTGGAAAGAACTCTTTGGACCCCGTTTAAAAGTAAGGAATGAAGCATGAGTCAGTCATTTTCGTCTACCGAATCATACTCAGTAGCGGATGTACAAAACGTGATGCGACGAGTAACTGCCGACTTTATTATGATTGCAGAAAGTACAAAAGCAGTGGATATTGAGCAAGTCAAAAAATGGGCGCACGATGTAGAGTTATTAGCCTGTAACGGGTACCTTAAACATGTAGATTTGACTCTGTTGAGTGATGGAAAAGAAATCCGAGCAACCCGCTATGTTGTAAATTCAGAAGCCGGGGAGCTACAGGCTAGCAGACCCGGAGGGGTACTTTGGCCGACAGTACCAGCACCTTTCTTAAGGATCGTCATATCTTATACAAGTGCCTACGATAAAACAGCGAGGGAGAAGCTAAGACCTAAACTTAAGATCGGTTGGACTCCTACCTCGGCAGATACATCTCACTCTTCACTTAGTTCAACAAAGGGGCGAGACTACGAAAGTAATGGATATGGCATAGAAAGGAAAGATTTTTCATGATGACTCAAAATAATAAAATTTTTGATAGCGAGATACCGTTACCAGACGATAATCTACTTTCTAGACAAAATACATTGCTCGGTTTTGAAACTCGATATGAAAAAATCCACAACCAGTTACGTCTATTACTGAATCTGGGGAAACTGGAAGCCTGGGGTATGAAGTTTCATCAGAATAATTTACCCATCTGTAGCCTTGTATCAGACCAATACCCGCTCGTTATCTTTCATGGAGATGTGGGTACTGGAAAAACTGCAACAGCTGAATGTATAGCAAATATGCTTGCCAAAGATTCTAGAGCGGAAGATTCCATTCTCTTTAAAATCAGTAACAGAGTTCGGGGAAGTGGCAAAGTCGGTGAGATGGGCACTCTCATAAACCAGGCATTTGCAGAAGTGATAAAGTCTGCGGGGAAAAATCGCCGTGGCATACTGATAATTGATGAAGGTGATTCACTTGCTTCATCACGAACACAAGAGCATAGCCATCATGAAGATAAGGTTGCGGTGAACACCCTTATTCAATGTATTGACGATCTTAGAAAATATCAGGGGCGTATAGTCGTTTTCCTGTGTACTAACCGCTTATCCGTACTTGACGCAGCCCTTATCCGCCGTGCCGCTGTTGTAGAAGAGTTTTCTCGTCCAAGCGATGCGGAGCGACTGGCGCTATTTGATATGGATTTACAAGGTTTAAGTTTATCACCTCAGCAAAAGGGTGTTCTAGTTAAGGCTACAGGTCCGAATGAAGGAAAACCCGGATGGACATTTTCCGACATTCGTACACGATTATATCCGGCTGCACTGGCAAAAGCTTTTCCGGATAAGCCTTTATCGTACGAGATTATCCTTCAGACAGCCCTCTCACTAAAACCATCACCTGTTATGGAGGATCGGTAACATGCCTGGTCACTTTTTGTCTGGAAGGCGAATTCATATTACGGGCAGCATTCCGGAGCAAATAGAGCTTGCATCTAGTGAAGAGGTGGACAAAGCCCGGGCGTTTATTACCCACCTCGTTCGAGAGTTAGTCCGTCAGGGGGCAAATTTTGTTATTCCTGTTGATGCCGAAAAATTTCGCTCCAGTGACAACAAACCTATATGTTTTGATTGGTTAGTCTGGAGTGAAGTTATAAAAAATCTTCATCATCGGCCTTCAGGGGCCATTGGCCCGCTTATTATAGCTGTCAAACACCATAAAAATGAAGATCAAATTCCCGAAGAATACATTGAACAATGGGATGAATATCGGGGGACCTCACACGTCAGAATTGAAAGTGCAGCCCACTGGAACATGGCCAGTAAAAGGATGGAGATACAGTCCCGATCAGGTGATGTGCTAATTACCATCGGTGGGAGTGAGGGAGTGTTGTTTCTATCAAATCTTTATCATGATGCTGGTAAACCAGTTATCCCTCTCAATTTCAATATTGGGGCAAATAACACAGGCTCCCGTAAAATTTTTGAGTATGCTTTGGCAAGCTCGCATTCAGAGAGGCTCTTTAAAACAGAAGACGACCGCTCGTCTCATGACTGGATTAATTTGCTAGATTTTCCTAACCGTAAAAGCTCTCAAGAACGTGCTGAGACCGTCATACAACTTCTAAAGAGCCTTACGCCACCAACTGCATTTTTTGTTTGTTTAATGAATCGGACACATGAAGATCACACAGCGGTGAAGAACTACTTTGATTGCGTGATTAAACCCGTTATGGAGAATGAATTGGGGTATCGTATGGTCATTGTTGATGGTAGCCAAGGTTATGAGCATGCAAACGTTAACCAAGAAGTCTTTGAACGCCTTCACAGAAGCCGGGTGGTGATTGCAGATCTTACGGGTTCAAGACCGAACTGCTTCCTTGAACTGGGATATGCATTAGGAAGAGGGCATACCACAATGATACTAGCCAAGGAAGGGACTCCGTTGCCGTTTGATATTCAGACTGTATCAGCCCACATGTGGAAAGATGAAGGTATGATTGAAGACAAAAAGCGTGAATTCCTTGCACACTGGAATTCAATTAAATCCCGCTCTACAATAGTCTCAATGGAGACATTAATGCCATGACAATAAAAAAAGAAATTTTCATCTCTGTTGATATAGAAGCCTCTGGCCCGGTACCAGGGAAATATAGTTTGCTCAGTATTGGAGCATGTCTGGTATCTGATACGGATGTGAGCTTCTCATGCGAACTCAAACCAACAACACCCGAATTTATTCCTGCTGCACTCGAAATAACTGGACTTACCCTGGAAGAACTGGAGGACAGAGGGCTTCCACCAGAGGAGGCAATGCTGGCTTTTAAACAGTGGATAAACCAGGTGACGTCGCCAGATGATATACCTATCTTTGTTGGCCTAAATGCCCCCTTTGACTGGTCGTTTATTAACTATTATTTTCACTTTTACCTTGGAGAAAATCCATTTGGCTTTAGCGCACTTGATATTAAAGCATTGTTTATGGGCCGATTGACAACGTCATGGTCCGAAAGTAGATCATCTCATATGACGAAAGTACTTAATGTACCGATGACAGCTAATCATAACGCTCTTAAGGATGCAATATTTCAGGCTAATTTGTTCAGAGCGATTATAAAATTAAAATAACTTAAAAAGATTGAGGTTGTCATGCAGAACCAAGAACTGCTGGTTGAGCATTATCATAAAACTTATGATCTAACGTTTTCAGTATGGGAAAGTAGAAATCGGTCTCTGCTTATTTTGCTAGCTGTTGTCGGTTTTTCAACACTATTAACCTTCAACGTTTCTGAAGCACAACCCTTACTTGTTGATATTATTGCGAAATTATGCGGAATTGCGAGTGACGTTCGGATTAAGGAACTCAGAGAAAGCTTTCCCTATGGTGTTATACAAAGTATATTCATAATAGTAGTTTTTTATCTTACAATAAACCTTTACCATAAAACCTGTTTTATAAGACGTAATTATAAATACTTAAGTGATCTTGAAACTGATATAAGATCAGCATTAAATCTACCGATTGGCAGCGTAAGTTTTACACGGGAAGGGGATTTCTATAATAAGAATCGCACATGTTCTTCTTTTATTACAGGCCTGAGTTACGTCCTCATTTTAGGTGTACTATTATTCTCTTTTCTCGGAATGCGTCTTGTAAATGATTGGCATTCTCAAGATTATTTTATCCTCGCTATAGACACAAGTTTAACATTGGGAATATCATATTTCTTCATTGTATATACATTTCTTTCACTAAAAAAGTAATCCTCTGTAAAATAATTATGTATTCACCAGCAATTAATCAAAACATATTGAGTGTATTCATCTAGTTGTGAAATTTATTTTTTACCAAAGATCTCCTTTGAACGCCCTTGAAGTTTAACGAGGGCTTCTAACATATCATTTTGATCGATAGAGCGCTGGGATTTTTTGCCTTGCGCTTTTTCTTTGCGTCGTGACGGCCCATTTCCAGCTGGCACAGATTGTGAGCGCCGGTTATCTCTCTTATCATCGACAACTGTTTTAATGAGTTCGAGAGTTCGACCAAGCCGTTTATTGTCCACAATAGCACCTTGGTCAACATCAGATAGCCGGTCATATGTGATAAAGGGAAGGGGGATGCCGTTCAATCGCAGTTCTTTACTTTCGTCAGGATAGTGATACACATCGATATATTTACCAATAGCTTGCCGACTATGTTCAGTATCTTCAATTAGATAAATAATCTTATCATATTGAACAGTAAGATTTTTAGAGACTTTTCTGTACTCTCTGATTGTAAGAATGGTATCCAAATCCTCATCTTGTTCTAGAGGTCGATGTACATCATATTCATGACGAGGAAGCTTGCCAAAGCGATGATTATAATCAGCCATAAACTCATCAGTGAATGCATTTGCAGACTCGATTGAACTGATTTTCTTAAGGCGAAACTCTTTAACCAAGCGATCTTGAAGTGTGCTATGCGCACGTTCAACCCGGCCTTTTGCTTGACTGGTTTCTGCACAAATAGTTTGAATACTTAACTCATGCATAGCCCGACCAAACTGAGTATGACCATCGCCACCTATAGCATTTTTGTTATTAATTCTAAATATGCCAGCTTTATCGCTGTAAAATGCCAACGGTTTTCCATGCCTTTCAATATAACGCCGAGTGGCATTAAAGTATGTAAATGTGGATTCAGCCTGGACAAAAAGGAGCTCCATGATTTTACTCGTCGCATCATCAACATAGACTAATGCTGTGCATTTTGGACCACGTCCTTCAAACCAATCATGGTCACAGCCATCAATCTGGATCAATTCACCGGTACAAGGGCGTCGATACCGTGGTTGGTGAATTTTTGGGGCTCGCATTTTTCTCGGGATCCATAGACCTGTACGGATCATCAGCCTACGAAGTGTTTCTTTACCAATAGTCAGCCCATGTATTTCTTCTAGTTTTTCACGCGCTAATGTAGGGCCAAAATCATGGTAGTTTTTCTTAACGATATCCACAATTTGGTCAGTGAATGATTTTGGCAATAAACGGTTACTCGGATTGCCTCGAGCAATGTTATTCATACCTAAAGGGCCATGCTCACGGTAGCGTTTTATCAGTCGGCTACAATGGCGTGGTGTAATGCCGAGTACCACGGCCGCACGACCTGGAGTCATTTTACGATCAATGACATCTTGTAGAACTTTAATGCGGTTTAATTCTTTCAACGTGAATAGTCCTGAGCTTTCTGCACTCATGGCCATTTCTCCGGGAAATATCCTTTTTCTTTCCCCACGTCGAAAAAAGAAAGGTTAACCCCATAGATAAATATAGTGCAGACATTTAGATTGAGCCAGGAATAGACATTAGCATTGAGCCTCTACAACTTAAGTTCGCATAATGCATATTATGTTAAATAGAATATCAGAGCAAAAATAGACCTTGCTCGTTCAGTCATTGCTAACACCCTATTGACTTAGATTGGTATTCAGCTTATTTATATGCGCTTAATAATAACCTGCCTATGCTTCGGATGTGCCGTAATGAGTGAATATAAATCAAAAGACCCTTTACATGGGGTTACACTAGAAATGCAAGTTAATGCATTGGTTGATAGATACGGTTGGAGCCAACTTGGACGCATTATAAAAATAAACTGTTTTAACAAAGATCCAAGTATTAAATCTAGCTTAAAGTTTCTTCGTCGCACACCATGGGCAAGAACTGAAGTTGAGTTACTCTATTTGGATATGATAGAAAACAACTCGATTGATAATACGGGAGCATATTCTAATGACCCATGGTGTAATTCGCGACGTTAAAAGCAAAGATAATTATACCAACGAGTCTCACTCCAAACGGGATATTAGTGACCTCGCCTCATCAAGGTGATCTTCACTAATAAATTTTTTTGGTTATTTATGATGATGCTCACATGCAATTAGGTAATAATACTTATTACAATTTCAAATTAATTGAAAATTAAGTTATAACCATAGGCTTCGATTTCTCTATCATTAAGAAATGTCTTATATTTAGGAATGAAAGCTGTACCGGAAATATGAATTAATTCCCTTCAAAAAAATCACCTACACTTAATACCTATTCTTCGCGTATTAATCATTACTACTACTCAACACAATTACCTTTATCGATTTCATTTCCAGCAATTGCATTACTCAAAATTGCAGTAATAAATATAAATTTCATATTGAAACTGTAACAAAATGAAAGTAAGTACTTTCCACTATTAAAAAATTTAAATTTTAAAACATTTATAAAAATAATTAACAATTTGATTTAAAATATAATTTTAATTCACACTGGATATTTTTTAGAAGAAATGAATAATAACCTATCAAAAAATACAATTTTAATAGGAGACACTGCCTTTACTTAGCATTGGTGTATGTATACTATTTATACATACCGATTAGCCAAATGATAGTTATTAATTCTATTCTTTCCCTGATTAAAGAGATGATTCTATATTTTATTAAAATCCATTTTTTATATTTACTAGAGGAATTACCTATGAAACTTACAAAGTCAGTTATAAGTATAGCATTGACAAGTTTAATAAGCTTTAGTGCTTTTTCTGCTCCTATTAATCATGGTAGTGGTAAAGTTACATTCACCGGAAGTATTATTAGTGCCCCCTGCTCTATTGATCCAGCATCATTAGACCAAACAGTAGATTTAGGCCAGGTTGCTGATTCTGTATTAAGTAATAATGGCAAATCAGATGGTCAATCTTCACCAGTAATGTTTGATATTAAATTAATTGATTGTACGTTAGAAACTGAGCAATCCGTTAATGTCACTTTTAGCGGTGCCGCTGCAACAAATGATCCAAAGTCATTATTAGCAATTACTGGAACGGCTTCAGGTGCAGGAATTCAAATAGTAGATAGCAATAACTCACCTATCGTTTTAAATGAAACCACTAATTCTAGTCATAAATTACAAGAGCAAACGAACACATTGCAGTTTGCGGCATACGTTAAAGGTTTAGGTACTCCAACGGGTCAACAAGGTCCAGTGGAAATTGTACCTGGCGAGTTCCAAGCAGTAACAGATTTCGTGCTTTCATATAATTAATTTAATTATCGATAGCAATAAGCTGAGGTAATGACAACTCGTTGCCTCAGCTTAATAAGATAAAGGCATTAGAATGAAGAAAAATAACATGATATTTTCTGTGCTTTTTGAAAAAAATTACGCTGCTATTATGAAAAAAGTAATTTTGTCATTTATCATATTACACAGTTTCATCTCATTTGCGGATGAAGATGATATTCAATTCAACATTAATATTTTGAATGCCGAAGATAGAGAAAACATCAACTTAGCGGTATTCTCTCGTGATTTATATATTGTTCCTGGCGTTTATCCGTTAAAAATTTATATCAATAACACACACTTGCCCGAAGAAAAAATCCATATTGTAAGCTTAGATGGTGAAAAATCAGAAGCTTGCTTAACCCCTGATATTGTTGAAAAATTCAACCTCAATAAATCAGCATTAAGTTCATTGGAATGGCAAAAAGTCGATGAGCTAACCTGCTTATCCATAGCGAGCTTATCGGGAATGACTGCAAACCTGAGCTATCAAATAACTCATTAACAATCAATATTCCCAAAATGTACCAAGAGTATTCAACATTTGATTGGGAGCCTGCCTCACGCTGGGAAGATGGTATCACTGGCGTTATTTCGGATTACAGCTTGACATCGCAATATAATCATAGCCTTGGCAACAACTATACAAACGATGCAATATATCTTTCAGGGTTAGGTGTTATTGGCGCTAATTTAAATAGTTGGCGAATTCGTGGGCACTGGCAAGGAACCTATAACCATATTCAAACCAATAAAGCTGATGATTTAAAAGAGCTAAAGTGGAATAATATTTATGCATACCGTGCAGTAAGAGGCTTAAAAGCAAAACTAATTGTTGGTGAAGATTATTTACAGTCCGATTTGTTTGATAGCTTTAAATATACAGGTATAGCTCTGCGATCTGATGACAATATGCTTCCACCCAATCTACGCTCTTATGCTCCAGAAGTCACTGGCTTTGCAGAAACAAATGCGATTGTTAAAATCAGCCAAGATGGGCGCATTATTTATGAAAGTCTAGTACCCGCAGGGCCATTTAGAATTCAAAGCCTGAATAGTGGTATTTCAGGAACCTTACAAGTAGTAGTTGAAGAAAGTGATGGGCGCATCTCGGAATTCGAAGTTGAAGCGACAAATGTCCCCTTTTTGTCTCGCCCCGGAACGATTCGTTATAAAATAAGTACAGGTAGACCAACAGATTTAAGGCACCATGTTGATGGCGACCTATTTGCGCAGAGTGAAATATCTTTGGGGGTAAATAATGGTTGGTCTCTTTTTGGGGGAGCAATAAATAGTCATGACTACAATGCTTTTTCTATTGGTATTGGTCGCGACTTATCTCAATTTGGTGCAGTATCAACCTCTTTAACTCAATCTATTTCATCAATAAATTCTGAATCAACACATAAAGGGAAATCGATTAAAATCGATTATTATAAAAGCATTCAAGAACAAAATAGCCAGTTGATGTTATCGACACAGAGAGTCATTGACCGTGAGTTTATGACCATGGCAGACTTCATTAATTATAATAATGACCACGAATTTATTTACACTGGCTTTAATAAAAACTTGTATACCGCTTCAATGAGTAAAAATTTTACTGATTGGCGTTCATCGATGAATTTAAGCTATAACCACCAGACTTATTGGAATAGGCCAAATAGTCATCGATATAACCTAACATTTTCAAAGTACTCAGATACCGATATGTTTAGTAATGTCGGCCTATCCATTAATATTTTTAGCAGTAAAATGCAGAGTTACCGTGATAACGGTGCATACATGAGTATTTCAGTTCCTTTCTCCAGTGGAACAAACATTAACTACTCAACGTATAACGGAAAGAATGACAATACAAATAAACTGACCGCAAATACCCGAATTGATACAAAAAATAACGCTTCTCTCAGTGTCGGTAACAACAGGCATAGTGCTTTACTTAGTGGATATTATTCCCATAAAGGGAACAATACTGATTTTAATTCAAGTTTTAACTATATTAGTAATAGTTCAATAAATGTTTCATCGACATTGCAAGGTGGAATTACATTAACAAGTTATGGATCTGGTTTCCACCCTATCACTGCATTAGGCGGAACCCGTATTATTGTTGATACAAACGGTGTTAAAGACGTTCCTATTAAATATAATGGTAGCCATATACGTTCCAATTATTTTGGCACAGCAATTGTGCCTGATTTAAATAGCTACTATAAAAGTAACTTAGTTATCGATATTAACCAACTCCCTAAGAATGTTGAAGTTGCTGAATCAGTAACACAATCGACGTTAACAGAGGGTGCAATTGGTTACCGCAACTTTGATGTCATATATGGTTTAAAATTAATGACTGTAGTACGACTAAAAGATGGTAGCTATCCACCTTTTGCCTCAGATATTAAGAATAAAGATGGAAAGGTTACTGGTATTATTGGTGACCAAGGTGAGGCATATATTGGAGGGATCCGTGCTGGAGAGACAATGAATGTTTCATGGCAAGGTTCTGAGTGTGTAATTCAATTTCCAGAAAATATTGAAGAACACAATGTTTATGACAAATTATTATTATCCTGTAATTAATAAAAACTCATTGAAGGTAATCAATCATGATGAAAAAAATATCCGTTTTTTTATTAAGTAGTTTAATGGCAGCTCAGGCGTATTCAGCTATTTCAATGGACAGAACCAGAATTATTTTTGATGGAAATAATAACTCAGTGTCATTAACTGTAAGTAACAAAAACCCTCAGTTACCTTATTTAGCCCAAGGGTGGCTACAGGATGCTAAAGGTGACAAACTCACATCTTACTTCACTATATTACCACCCATCCAACGTATAAACGCAGGACAAACAAGTCAACTACGTATTGAATCTTTACCTGATATAGGCAAATTACCTCAGGATAGAGAAAGTTTATTTTTCTTTAATTTACGAGAAATTCCACCAACAAGTAAAAAAAGTAATGTATTACAAATTGCACTTCAAACACGAGTCAAATTATTTTATCGCCCTGCTTCACTAGTCATGGATTCAACCGAAATGAGAAATTCTCCATGGCAAAACAAGCTTATCTTGATTAAAAAAAGTGATGGTGTTTATGCAAAAAACCCAACACCCTACTTTATTATTTTAAATAGCATTAAAAAGAGCCAATCGGCAGAAAAATTAGCGGGTTTTACAGTAACCGATGTCGAACCTTTTGCAGAGAAAAAATTATCAATTAGTGCCGAACAACTCGGAACAGCCCCTATTATTAATTATATCAACGACTATGGTGGCCAAGTCTATTTACCCTATAACTGTTCAGCAACCCAATGCCAAACACAACAAATAAAGTAATATTCTTTACAAAAGATGGGTAACATAATGTTTAAAATATCAAAGTTTCTATGCTTCAGTTTATTGTTATTTATATCGCTCTATGCATGGGCTGATGGCAAATTTGTAACAGTAAAAGTGAATGTGTTATCCGGTGGTTGTGTTTTAAACGATAATGAAGCAATTTTTGTGGATTTTGGTGATGATATTGTCATATCTCAAATAGATTCTGAGAAGTACATAGAAGTCATTGATTATGACTTATATTGCGATTCTAATTTTGATGAACTATATCTCATTTTTGATGGTGTTCAAGGTGAAACAGCAAACAGCCTTGATGTCGCAGATACACCTGGGCTTAATATCAAATTATTTATTGATAATAAACCTATGGTGATAGGAAGTCGTTATTACATAGATAATGACTCAAACTTACCTGCCTTAACTGCTGAATTAGCATTAGCAAATGGAATTCGACCTGTTGGTGGCGAGTTTTCTACGGCCGCGACACTTACTGTGGGATACCACTAGGATATTTATTATGAGAACAAGACACTTTTTATTACCGTTATTTATCATCGTAATAAATACGGCATCGGCAGTACCCGTTAATTTTAGTGGGCGTTTAATTGAGGGCGTGCCTTGTGTTATCAACAATAACCGCCCTATTGATATTGATTTTGGGGATGACTTAGTTGTAGCTCTCGTGCCCACAAAAGATGGGAAAACCTACATTCAAGACATTGATTTTGAATGGGAATGCAATGGAATTTCGTCTGGAACTGATGTCATTTTTAGCTTTGATGGGGCGCCCTCTGATTTTGACAAAGACCTATTAGCAATTAATGAGCAAGATGATATCGCATTACAACTTTATCAAGGTTCTAATTCATTAAAGATAAATTCAGATTTTTCATATACTTATCATTCAGATCACGATACGCCAGACCTAAAAGCCAGCTTAGTGAAGAGCAGTTCAAGCTCAGCACGTGTACACGCAGGAGCATTTACTGCAAATGCCACACTAACGGTAGCATACCAATGAAAAAACAAGTATTTACCCTACTGTGTTTTTTAACGGCAAATATCGTATCAGCCGACCAAGTTAATTTTTCAGGTGTACTGAGGAATGCCATACCCTGCAATATTAATAGTGACTCCGATTTAATTGTACCTTTTAATGAAATCAGTGATAAAGATCTCTACAAAAAAAAAGATGTCATGCAACCATTTGATATCACTCTCTCTGATTGTGAATATTTACCTGACTTCTCCTACTCGATGGCTTTCACTGGAATCGAAAACTCTAATATCAAAGGTGCTGTAGCAATTGATAGCGATAACGGAAGTGCAGGCTATGGCATCAAATTAATGAATGAGCATGGTGAAGTACAATTAAATGAACATTATCCATTACAAATAGATACTAAAAATGGTTTTCCCACCATCATTGCCTTTAAAGCCTATATTTTAGCTGAAGAGGACGCTATTAATAATAAAAGTATTCAGCTTGGTGACTTCACAGCTACAACAACTTTTAATATTTATTATGAATAACACATTTTATAAGAATATTATGAAAAAATTTATTTTTGCTATTTTACTGCTTGTTTCACCTTTAAAAGGTGCTCATGCCGAATTTGCTGCTCAAGGTGAGTTCGTTGCTGATTATGGTGCATGGATCGAAGCTAGGTATATTCTACGTGGTGATCTAGAACATGATAATCGTCCAATGGCCATGCAGGCTTCTGGTTCCTGCCCTTGTGACATTGAACTCGGTTCATGGGGAACCTATGCTGATGGTAGCTATGGTGCAGGAAACTCGCACATTGTCAGTTTTGATACCCATTCCGTTAGATTGACTGAAAGAAATTCCTGGGATGAAAAACCCGTCACCTTTAGCGAGGTTGCCAGAGCGCTAGAAAAAGGCAATTTATTGAATAGAAAAATACAAGGCCGTTGGCAGTTTTACCCAAGAAAGCCAGGAGTAGGCTTCTGTTTTAATTTAGGGATCTTATATCGACAAAAGATGCAAATAGCACAAACAGCGAACAATCCAATTATCTTGTGCTCTCCATTAACTCCAACTAATATTAACTGTAACATTGAAGGGCCTGATTATTTAGATCATGGCACATTATCTAATAGCTCACTAAATGGTAATAAGGTATCTACTGATTTTCGAGTGAGCTGTACAGAAACAACAGATGTAAAAATTACAGCGATAGCTGGGCTTGATGGCGATAATGTTATATTTATTGCCGATGGCCTGGAATCAGAAATTAATATTGATGGTTCTCCTGAAACAACGCTACATGTTGATGCATTTAGCCAAAAACAGTTTCAGGTTTCTAGCCAATTAATTAAAACAAAAGATATTCCACCAAATGAATATTCAGGAATATTCCTTTTATCTGTTGAAATACCATAATCAATAAATGAAGAAAAGCGGCTAACAGAACGTTGCCGCTTGATAATACAGCAAAAAATTTTAATTCTCTATAAGAAAGTCCTTTCTCATCGGGACAAATATATCTAATATTTCCCCGCTCTCTAAACATTCACATTGGTGTTTTTCATTAGATGGAATATAAATAACATCACCACTATTGACTCTATTTTCTATTGAACCAACACGGTAATTAAATGAGCCAGATACGATATAACTCATCGTATGGCTCCAGTTTCGGAAGAACGCCTTGATGAGCTTATCGAAGTACGGGTCTTATTAGAATTACATGCTATTAGAAGGTTTATTTCTCAGAAAAAGCATTTAGATAAGCAATGCATTGACGAACTAACCGAATGTATTAACCAAATGACCAAAGCTGCGACACTCGAGGATAACTATCTTTTCTCCCTCAGTGATGTCCATTTTCACCGTACATTGTGTGAACTAAGCGGCAATAAAACATTAACGTCGTTATGGGAAAATGTAGCAAAACAGCTCACTATTATTATTGGCATATCAACATTCACTAAGCCAATGGAAGAAATTACCCAAGAACACCATGTGTTGCTGGATAAAATTTGTACGGGTGATTTACCACTTTTAGAAAAAGAAATTAAAGAGCATATCCGCAATCAAAATAAAAAAGTTAATTTCAATCAGGCCGTCGATAAAAAAAGAGAGCAATAAGGCCAGACACACTGGCCTTTGACGTTATTGCCGTTTAATAATTTTAATTGAGCGGGTTTTTTGGCTATAGCCCAATGTATTGTGCGAACCACCCATTTCGGTATGGTATTTGCCAGTATAATTATCGCCTTCGTAAAAACGTACCATCCAGCCATCAGGGATAGTATAAGAAGCTATTTTATCTGCGAAATGGTGGCGGGAAAGATACGGAATATCATCAAATACTTCAATATAATCGCCCTTTTGCCACGATTTAGCGTAGACAATCAGACTTTCTTCAATATATTGATCACCAAACGATAATTTGCTGGTACTGCATTTTGCATCTTGAGCTTTACAGAAAATACTGCCTTGCCCTTGTCCTAATTCACAACGCCGAGAGGTTTTGTGTCGCGCAGTTTGTTCAGACATTGCAGCTTCTGCATAGAAATTAGAAAAAGGAGATAAAGCGCAAACATGCACAACAACAGAATCATTACGGGATGGTTTCCCATGATAATTGGATTTTGCGACAGTTAAGCTACTGAATAACAATAATAATAACGCAATCTTTTTCATTTTTGAGGTCTTTAAATGATTTGAATGGCATAAAATTACAATTCCTTAATACAAATCACTAGCGGAACACTCTGATTAAAAATTAGCGATACCCTCTTTTGTGATTTTGAGAAGACCAACTGTAACTTGCATCACTAGGAACTAATTTATCTTTTTTCTTTTCTGCGCGTAATTTTTTCGCTTGTTTTTCGACTTCTTGAGATATTTCGGTAATAATTTGTTTTCTTACCTTGCTCTGCTCGGAATTTGTTAATTCACGGCCAAGTTTTTTCCTTTCTTGTGCGAGCCTAGTACGTACTTGGATTTTTTGAGTTTCGGTCATCTCTTGAATCGTTAGCATCTTCATAGTATTACCCCTTACTCACATTAAAATACCTACCAACAATATATCATCATTAAGTAGTAAAATACTAACCATCCTTTTAAACCTAACATTAATGCTAAGCAATGGGATTAAGAGTATAGTAATCCTATTGCAACTTTAAAGAATCTCGCTGTTATTATGGAATTAACCACTTCTTCGCAAAATATTCGCCAAATTTTAATCACTGACACACTACTCATCGATGTCAGAGCGCCTATCGAATTTCAGCAAGGGTCAATGCCTAATGCCATTAACCTGCCTTTGATGAATGATGATGAGCGCGCTGCAGTCGGTACATGCTATAAACAACAAGGTTCAGCGAAAGCCGTTGAACTAGGCCACCAGCTTGTCGGTGGAGACATTAAAATGGCTCGGGTCACTGCGTGGAAAGAGGCCTGTAAAAAAAATACTCATGGCTATATTTGCTGTGCGCGTGGAGGAATGCGGTCACATATCGTGCAATCGTGGTTAAAAGAGGTGGATATTGAATATCCTCTCATCAACGGTGGTTATAAGACATTACGACAAACAGCAATTGATGCTGTCAATGAATTGGTGCAACGCCCTATCATTTTAGTGGGCGGCTGTACAGGTAATGGTAAAACCACCCTAGTTCATCACTTAGCAAACGGAATTGATTTAGAAGGTCTTGCGCATCATCGGGGTTCTTCGTTTGGCCGTACGTTACAACAGCAGTATTCACAGGCCACTTTTGAAAATTATTTAGCGGTCAGCTTATTGAAAAAAGCTCAACATTGCCAACGCTGGGTACTGGAGGATGAAGGGCGTGCCATTGGGGCAAATAGCCTACCTCTTGAACTACGTACACAAATGGAAAAAGCGCCCATCGCTATTATTGACGACCCTTTTGAACTACGTCTTGAGCGTTTAAAATATGAATACTTTGACCGTATGACTCAAGACTTTTTAGCGGCTTTTGGTTTTGAACGCGGTTGGCAGGAATATAGCGACTACCTGCACCATGGTTTGTCTGCCATTCGTAAACGTTTAGGATCACAACGTACAATCGAATTGACTCATTTACTTGAGCTTGCTTTAGCGGACCAGAAAATAACTGGCGATACCCGAACACATTTTTCGTGGTTAGTCCCATTGTTGAATGAGTATTACGACCCAATGTATCGCTATCAGTTGAGTAAAAAACAGCAGCGCATCGTCTTTCGCGGTAATTATCAAGAAGTTGAACATTGGTTAACCCATCAATAATCAGTCATTTTTCTACTGTGAATAGCTTCATTTTATTGGGTTTGAGGCTATTTTATTGATTAATGGATCTATCATTAATCAATTTAGAACGGTGATTTTTTTATAACCAGTTCGCTGACACCTTGGTAAATCAGCCTTGTTGCCAATGCCCCTAAAATTACCCCAACGCCTTTACCGACAACTTTATGAACCCGTGAATAAGTTCTACGCACAGAAGTTAAAGAAAATGTTTGGCATAAAATAATTCGCCAAATTAATGACGCAATAACAATACCCATCCAAATGACTAACTTGGCCCATAGTGGTGTTGAAGGCGAAATAGTCGTCGAGAAAATACTCATAAAAAATAAAACCGTTTGTGGGTTTGATAAATCAGAAATCAAGCCCCGCCTAAAATAGACACCTGAAGGAAAACGTTCCATGGTATTTTCGGTGGACAGATTGAGTTGCGTTTTATTAGTGAACACACTTACTGCATAATAAAGTAAATATAAGCCACCAAGGATCTTAATGATTGAAAATAATGAGCCGAATTCCGCCATTAATGTGACCAGACCAAATAAGCCGAGCCCTGAATAAATGGCATTGCCTAACACCACGCCATAACCACAAGTTAACCCCGCTTTTTTACCTGAGCTCAATGTGGTTTGTACCACAATAAACAAATTTGCCCCAGGATTAAAAAAGGTCAGTATAAATAAGAAAAGTGTGATGATAATGCTGTGTAATGGGTCCATCATTTTTCTTCAAAAAATTTAAGGTTACCCATTATAGACACGGTATAGAGTGTAATTCTGTTTTGCTATGCACATTTTCTGAGCTTCAATCAGAAAATGTGCCGACCTATGATGACGCTAATGCTTTTTTACGTTGTAACAGCCACTTATCTAACTCATTGGCAAATTGCTGCCTGTCTTTCTGGTTTAAACTTGCGGGCCCTCCCGTTTGGATGCCACTGGCTCTCATCGTATCCATAAAGTCACGAATATTAAGACGCTCACGAATAGTCGCTTCGCTATAACGTTCCCCTCGAGGATTTAATGCATTCGCGCCTTTTTCCATAACCTCTGCGGCTAAAGGGATATCGGCTGTGATCACTAAGTCATCTTTTTGAGCTCGCAATACAATTTCATTATCCGCGACATCAAAGCCCGCGGGCACCTGCAAAGTTTTTAAAAAAGGTGATGGTGGTACCGTTAAACGCTGGTTTGCAACAAATGTTATTTGCACTTTTTCTCTATCTGCCGCACGGTATAAAACTTCTTTAATTACTTTTGGACATGCATCCGCATCAACCCAAATTATCATTATGACTTCCCAAATAGTGATTATATATAATGAAATATGATACCAGATAACAAAATCACAGGCTTAAGAAAATAGATTTTACAGTTTCATCACCATTTCATGCCACGTCATTCCGCCATGGTCAGATTCTGACGGTTTAACATATTGGTAGCCAAAATGCTTATACAGATCGATATGACGTTCTTTGCACATTAGATGAATTGTTTCTTTATTCATTTCTCTCATAGAATTGATAAACACTTTCATCAGTAAAGATGAATACCCTTTACCTTGGTATTTGGGATGTACTACCACTGACATAATGACGACATTTGGAGCTTGTGGGTCATGTCCAATAAGCTCTTTAAATTCTTCATCGGACATCATAACGTCCCATGCACAACCTGAATTAATAAAGCCAATCACTTCCCCTGCTAATTCCATACATAAAAAACCATCTGGATATTGTTGGATCCGCGTTGCTATCTTTTCTTTTGTTGCGGCTTCATCCCCTTCATAGGATCCGACTTCAATCGCATAACAACGGTCGACATCATCAAGTGTAGCGGCACGAAAGACAGGAGAATGCATTAGATTACCTCATTAAATTATTTTTTATGATTTTATCACTACATGGTTTATTTTTTCGTTGTTTTTAATGGCCATTTTCGCATTCAACTGCTATTTTTTGTTGGGTTTTATCGCGTAAGTAACTCAACCATGTTGAAATTAAAACGAAAATACCACCAGATATCGCAACAGCATAACCGGCATAAGGGCCATAAGTATCCACCATTTTACCCGTTAACATCGCGCCAATAGCAACGCCAATATTTAACCCAGCGAGTAACCAGGTCATTCCTTCTGTCAATTTATTTTGAGGAACAATTTTCTCAACTAATGTCATTGCAATGATCATCGTCGGGGCAAAGAACAACCCGGAAATGAACACCACCACAGATAGAGAATAAACCCCGACGACCCACCACATCGGCACAATAGAAAGAAACGTCATTAAGCCGCTGAGGAATAGTAAGCGAGGCAAAGGCGTGTTAAAGGTTAACCCCCCAAAAACAATCCCCATTGCACATGAACCGACTGCATAGGCCGATAACACTAAACTGGCCATCGCCGGTTGCTGTTGTAATTGAGCCAAAGTAACACTCAAAATATCCACACTGCCGACAATCACACCTAAAGCAATCATCAATGCAATCAATAACTGCAACCCAACCATTGAAATGATTGATTTATTCGGTATTACAAGATGATCAGATGCTACGACTTTAGGTTCAGTACTGCGTTGTGAAATAAACAAAGCCATTCCCACGGCTAATAAAACTGCTGCCACCAGCAAGCCTGCTTGGGGAAATAAAGCGACAGTGATCCCGACAGACAACGGAGGGCCAACAATAAAAGTGGCATCATCAAATACAGTTTCTAATGAATATGCCGTTTGTAATATAGGCTGATTTTTGTACAGCGCAGTCCACCTTGCCCTGACCATCGCCGACATACTAGGCATTGCACCCGTTAGCAATGCACCGATAAATAAACCGATATCAGGTAACGATAACCACGTTGTTATGATGATAATAAACACACCGAGCACACTGATAACAGTCACCACTGGCAAGACGCGAAATTGGCCATATTTATCCACTAAACGGGAAATTTGTGGAGATAGCAGCGCATACGTTAATACAAAAGTTGCAGAAACAAGCCCTGCCAAGGTGTAACTCCCTTTTAGCTGTGCTAACAAGGTAATGATCCCGATCCCCATCATCGGTAACGATAAACGCGCCAGTAACCCTGCTATCACAAAGCGTTGGTTTTCTTTTGCCTGAAATAACTGCTGATAGCGACCTATCATATGAGCTCCAATATGAAATTTAATTATACATACCTTGTGTATGTATAATTATGATATAATCATACACATTGAATGTAAATAATTATACGCCCTGTATGTAAGAGAGTTTTTATGGCAAGAAGAACACAAGCGCAAATGGCAGAAACACGTGCGAATTTGCTAACTACAGCGCGAGAGCACTTTAGCCGGCTTGGTTATGCAGAAACTTCAATGGATGAAGTTGCAGCAAGTGTCAATCTCACACGTGGTGCCCTTTACCACCACTTTGGCGACAAACAAGGCTTATTTACTGCCGTTGTTGAGCAAATCGACTCACAAATGAATGCACGTTTACAAGCAATTACTCACCATACTGAAGACCTATGGAACAGTTTTTGTCAGCGCTGTCATGCTTACTTAGAAATGGCATTAGAGCCCGAATATCAACAAATTATTTTTCGTGACGCGAAAGCCGTATTAGGCGATTTCTTAGCTAAATCAAACTTGCAATGTACCGAACAGATTGAACGTTTACTCTATGAGCTCGCCAAAAAAGACATTATTAAAGATATTGATACCCACGCATTGGCTTTTTTGATTAATGGAGGTCTCGCTGAAGCGGCCTATTGGATTTCACAAGGTGATAGCCAACAGCGATTAAAGAAAAGTATCGCTGCCATCGATATCATGTTATCAGGGCTATTACTCACGAAAGGCTAACTCTGCATTGCCTTTCGCTGGCGCTGATATTTTATCAGTGCAAACAATATACTTGCTGTAAAAAAAACAGGCACTAGCAGTGTCAGTTCTAAATATACAAAGCGATTAAAACTAAGCACATCCCCTTTCATGGCTAAATTATAAGCAAATGGTAAGGAAACACACGCTGAAATAATGGCAATCTTGAGCAATACCATTAACTTTTTCGCATACCGTAGCTGCTGAACTGCAGATTGCCGGCGGTAGAACTGCTTGTATTTTATCAACAAGTACAACGCCCCCAATAAAGAGCCAAGGTGTTGCAGTAATTTATAAATAGCAATTTCTTGGCTATCTGTCATGTTAAATACGACAATCTGCAAGAATTCGGCGTGCCGAACAAAAGCCCCCGACTGATGAGTAAAAGCATCCCAGATAATATGGCTTGCGGCACCAATATAAAAAGAAAGCACGACAATACAGAATTGTCGAAGTGAGCTTACACTTCTGCTTTTTAGGGGAAATGGCACAGCATAGTGGAGAAAAAAAGCACTTTTTTGTACAAAAATAGTGATGAGTAAACATAATGGTAAGCCAGTATATAACCAGCCTATCAAGTCATGAGCCGTAGTCGCTGCCGAGTACCACATCATTGAATAAAATAGATCTGGGCTTAAGCTGCCTAAAATTAAAGCAGGCAAGCTTAAAAAGCGCCCAAATCGACTTTGTTTAATCGGAAAAACAACCGCAGGATGGGAAAAAGTCCAAGGCATGGCAAATTGCTCATTAACGTCATCAATATCCCGCCATCATGATAAATAAAACCCAATAAATATAGGCGAAATATCGGAAATATTTATTGGGATGATACTTACCTAAAGTAAAGCTTGGAAAGTCTGCTTTAATTTGTCTACATCTTGCTGAGTTGTTGACCATGAGGTACAAAAGCGAATACAGGTGGTTTCCGGTGTCGGCTTACAAATTAAGCTTAACTGGTAGTGCGTTAATAATTTATTCGCCAATGCATTGGGAAAAATAACAAAAACTTGGTTTGATTCTACAGGCGCAAGAAACTGGAAGCCCTTTTCGGTAAAAAATGAAGCTAATTGTGATGCCATCTCATTAAGGTGGCTTCCCAACTTAAAATACAAATCATCATTAAACAGTGGCTCGAACTGGGCAGCGAGTAGCCAACCTTTTGCTTGTAACCCACCTTTTTGCTTAATACTAAAACGAAAATCTGATTGCAATGCAGGGTTTACAATTACTAAGATCTCCCCAGTTAATGCGCCTATTTTCGTTCCACCGATATAAAAAATGTCGGTCAATTTTGCGACATCTTCAATGGTTAAATCACTATATTTCGACATTAAACCAGAAGACAAGCGAGCACCATCCATAAATAACAGTAAGTTATGAGCGTCACAAATCTCGCGTAGCGCAACTAGCTCTTGTTTACGGTAAACAGTGCCAATTTCGGTTGAATTACTGATATAAACAAGCTTAGGCTGGACAGTATGTTCATCACCATGCTCAGATAACACTTTAGTAATATGTGCGGGGGTTAATTTACCTGATGGTGAGTCAATGGTAATGACTTTATGGCCTGTCGCTTCAATTGCCCCCGTTTCGTGGACTGCGATATGGCCACTCTCCACGGTGATCACCGCTTGGTGAGGTCGTAATACATGGGAAATCGTTGTCAGGTTAGTAATTGTACCGCCATTAAAGAAATGAACATCTGCACTAGGTTGGCCAATTCTTAATCTAATTTGAGCTGCGACCCTGCTACAAACCTCATCAGTGCCATAACCTTTGAAACGTTTTCCTGATAAATCATTTAAAATCTGCATAACTGCAGGGTGAGCTATCTCATTATAATCATTTAAAAAGCTATACATTCACTTACCTACCAATACCTAGTTATATTAATTTATAATCATCATTTATAGGTGTATCCAATTTATTATTCAATGATATTTTTTCTATATAAATACTAAATTTAACGATTAGTATTATTTAATCTACTGAGATGAAATATTAAGTCATTCATGGTCTATTTAATTGATAAATCGGAATATTGTAAAAGGCGAATTTAAGGTTGAGAACGCCTAAACGTCAAGTTATAGCGGTAAGGTCCTAACAACGGATGTACACCTGGTTTAATACGACGTACTCCATGATAATTCAGCCGTGACTGGCCTCCCCAGACCAAAACATCCCCATGTTCTAAATAAACAGCGACTTTAGGCGCATCTCGTGTTGCCCCACCAAAATCAAAGGTGGCTGGTAATCCTAAAGAAAAAGAGACAATCGGCTGAGTGAAATCGGCTTCGTCTTTGTCTTGGTGCAATGACATTGCAGCGCTAACTGCATATCGGTTAATTAAGCAGGCATCAGGGATAAAATGATCGAAGCCAGCGGTGCTCGCTGCAGAAATTGCCAATTGAACAAATGGAATAGGCATAGGTTGCCATAGTTCATTAGTGACAGGGTCACGCCTACTATAGCGGTATCCCTTCTCATCGCTTACCCAGCCCCACTCACCACAGTTAGTCATTGCTGCAGACATTTGATAGCCATTTGGGGTTGCCATGTGCCTTAATGGGTTAGCAGCAATAACGTTGCTTAATGACTGCAATAGTGCATCACTTTGCCCCAGTAAAAACCCTTTGAGTAAAAAAGCTTCAGGTGCAATTTGCACCGTATTATCTTCATCAGGAAATAACATATTAGCCACTTATTTATAGACCGCATGAATGCTCCAATGAATATTAACACAGGGAAAAGTTGCTCATTGCATTCATTAACAACTTACATTCAATGAACAACTTTTAGGGCTTACTTTAACGCTGATAAGCTAAAATCACTTTTCTTGTTTCCGCTCGTTGGCTCGCCCACACGCTGAGTAAAATGACAATCATACCAATAAATTGCAAGGTGCTAAGTTGTTGGTTGAGATAAAACCACCCCAAAACTACTGCACTCACAGGGCTTAAAAACCCAAGAGACGCAACTGAACTTGGGCCTAGTATTGCAAGCCCACGGAACCATAAGGCATAAGTTAATGCTCCACCAATAAGCGTTAAGTACCCCAACCCAATTAAATTTAATGAACTCAACGCTGGCAAAGCTGGCTCAAACACAATGGCAAAGGGTAATAAAACTAACCCTCCCGCAGTTAATTGCCATGAAGTGAAGGTTAAAGCACTGACGGGTGGCTGCCAGCGGCGGCTTAATACCGTTCCCGCCGCCATTGAAAATGCGCCAGCTAACCCTGCAATAATGCCTAGCGGATCTAAAGCCGCATTCGGTGTTAAAAGCAATATCGCCACCCCGAATACCCCTGCAATTGATGCCATAATAGAAACTGGTGATAAACGGCTATTTAACAACCAACGACTTAAAAATAAAACAATTAATGGCTGTACGGCGCCAACCGTTGCAGCTACACCACCAGGTAAGCGATACGCAGCAATAAACAGTAACCACCAAAATAAAGAAAAATTTAAAACACCTAATACCACCACACGTAACCACCAAATACCCTCGGGTAGTTTTCGTAGCACGAGTATCAATAGCAACCCTGCAGGTAAAGCGCGCAATACCGCCAATGTTAATGGTATCCCTGCGGGTAACATTTCTGTTGTCACTAAGTATGTACTTCCCCACACAATCGGTGCTAATGCCGTCAACCCTAAAACCGTTAGTCGATTCATATTTCTGCTCTTTCAGTTTATCTTGACGTCAAGATATGTGCATTTTGCCTTGACGTCAAGATAAATAACCGCCATTATTTGCCTATGGATAGAATAGATAAAATCACTCAACAGTGGGAAAGAGAACGCCCTGACCTCGATATTAGCCCAATGGGGTTAATTGGCCGGTTGGGTAACGTCGCGTTTCACTTAACTCGTGAAATGGAAAAGGTCTTCACACAATTTGGCCTTAACCGTTCAAGCTTCGATGTGCTTGCGACATTACGCCGAGCAGGAGCCCCTTATACGCTGAGCCCGGGGGAAATGCTGTCAACGTTGATGGTCACATCGGGGACAATGACCAACCGAATAGACCAATTAGAAAAAGCGGGGTTAGTCAGCCGCCATGCCAACCCTGATGACGGCCGCGGTTTTTTGGTTTCACTAACAACCGAAGGCTTAACGCTAATCAACCAACTTATTGAAGCACATACACAAAACCAAGCCCGCCTCGTTGCTAAATTATCGCAACAAGAACAACAAGCATTAGATCAGTTACTGCGGACATTCTTAGCGTCATTTGAGTCTAATGAGAAGTAACACACTGTTGATGCATAATGAGGGAGTGATCTTACTCCCTCTTATGTTATTGATTAAATTGAAAAGGCAATGGCATTTGTAACCTTTCAAAACGGTCACATAAATAGACTAACTGTAATAGTACTTCGGGTTGTAAGTCACTGGAGGCAATCAATGGTTTGAATTGATTAGCCAACCAAAGAGCCCCCAAATCCTCTAGCGTTCTAATAACGTACGCAATTTCATTTTGTTGGGTTTGGGATAAACATTGCCTTCCTGTGCACGCTTGCGTTTCCAATACTGAAAGTATTGGCCGAACAAGCTGGCTAGCCAACGTTAATTCAGGCACAAAAACTTGGCTTTTTTGCTGCTTTTTCGCCATATATTCGATAATTTTATTAAAAAAGCCTGAACGTTGTTTCTTACGTGGTGTACTTTCAAAGTCTAAGTAGAACAGCTCAATACCGTGTTCCTTTTTTAACCATAGCGTTTTGGGTACCAACTGGATCGCCTCTTGCGAATGACTTACCTGCACCGTCACAGCACAAATTGGCCATTGCTGTTTCGTAATAAACCGCAATTCTTCAATTTTATGGTCATCACTCCCTTGCCAGTTTAACCGTAAAAATGCCCGATTTTGTTGTGCGTCAGTCACCGCCCATAAGACACATTGTTCTGTTTCATCCCAATAGAGCGGCTCATAGTCATCAATATGCAATAAAACCGGGGAAAACCGATTGTCTTGTGTGAGTGTTGGCAATTCATTAGCCGCCAGCTGCCAATCGGTATAACCAAATTCAGCTTTAATGTTAAGGTAATCATTGGTTGTTACCCCCTTTTCTTTAGTGCTAACCGCATAGCTTTCGCCTGTGGCTGATAATTTACCTTCCTCTGATAACCGCGGTGAATGCAATTTAAAGGGGGTTTTCATCAAACTTTCGGCTGTATGTTTCCATAACGCCAGTGTTTGCCAAACATTTTGTCGATTAAACGTTGGGTCAAGGCTATTACTACGACCTTGCGTACATTGAATGATTTTTTTATTTTGCCGATCCCAGAAACTCAATGTAGCCCCAATCGCACCACTCTCGGTTTTCCACCAGTTTGCATCAATAGGCAATAAATCAAATTCTATGGATTGATCGCTATACTGCCGTCTTTGTAACCCTTTGAGTTCAATAAGCTGATGTTCATTTGCTACTGATAATTGGTACAAATAAGCTGATATCTCGGCAATTAACCGCAAAACTTGCCCTTCATCCATCGTAAAATGTTTGTCGGCTAAGCGCTTAACTTGTTGGCTAAGGCGTCTCATATCATTAGCTAAGCGAGGCAGCCCTTCTGCTCGTGCTGACATATTCAGTAATTGCAACTGGCTAGCACTGCTTTGGCTAATATGTGACAGTCCTTGCCGTAACATATCCTGAATAAATTGTTCGATGGAACCCATCACCACTTTATCGTCTTGGCTAAGTCCCTGTTGATGCACTTGACCTGCGGTTAGCTCTTCTGGCCAATGCCAATCTTGGCCATGCTGAAGCTTCAATTTTGCAATAATAGCGAGATGAACCGCATTTTTTTGTTTTTCGGGTAGAGATGAAATCATGCCCTGTAAGCCACTATTACGCATATAAATAATTGGCTCATCATATTCTGGCAGACTAATTTTTAACTGGTTGGATTGCGCTTCATAAACCAGTTTGTCGTCTTGCCATTGCGCTATAAATTTCAGCGCTAAACGAAGTTCAGGCTTAGTTGCTTGTTTGATTAAGCTCTCTGGTTGCAGTGCGAATAATTCGCTTAGTACCGTTTCACTGGCTATCGGCTCTGCTGGATCAATTTCTGTGATTGCATTCGACTGTACCCACAAAACTGCCGCCAAAATGTGTTTACAACACTCTGTTGCGGGGCAATCACAAGTGGCTTTTTGGATCCCTTGCGCATCTAAAGAAACGTTTTGGCCATCACTCGTGAATGTGCCAGCGTCTAAGTCTGTTGGGTTAACCTTTTGGTTTTCAACATCTTTGCGGGCACGTCTCAGTAACCCCACATTCGCAAATACGGCTAATGCATCGTCGTCATACTGTAAATAACTGTTTTTCCAACTCATTGCATGACCTCCGCTAACCATTGAGCAAAATGTTCCGGGGTTAATGCAGCAACATGCATCCCTCTATCAGCGAGTTTTTGGGCAATTTCAGGATCATAAACGGGAAGTGCTTCATCATCCAACGCGGCTAAACCTAACAACTTCACTTGTTGGCTATGCAAACGTTGTGTGCAATTGAGCAAATGATTCAGCGCGCCACCCTCTTCAAAATCGCTGATTAAGCTAATCACCGTGCGTTTTGGGTTACGTATCAAACTTTCACAATATTGCATCGCTTTAGCGATATCCGTTCCGCCACCCAATTGCACGGTCATTAACACTTCAACAGGATCTTGTGCAAGGTGGCTTAAATCAACAACTTGAGTATCAAAAACGACCAAAGACACGCGTACAGTCGGTAATGCCGCTAAGATACTCGCGCACACGGCCGCATACATAATAGAACTCGCCATCGAGCCACTTTGGTCAACACACAGGATCACATCCCACGGTAAATGTTGTTGTTGACGAGAATTAAAATGAGGTGTTTTTATCACTAACCGTTGATTTTGTTTATCGTAATTTTTCAAATTAGCGGCAATCGTCCCTCGCCAATCAAAATTACGGCTGTTTGGGACCAGTGAACGTTGAAAGCGGTTACGTCGCCCTGTTAGTGCGTGGCGAAATTGGTTACGTATTTGACTTAGAATATCATCCACGACTTTGCGTATAATATTTTTAACGGCATCACGGGTTTCTTCATTCATCTTCCCGCGTAGGCTTAACAACGCTTTTGCGAGGGACTTTGTCGGCTCCATGGCATTTAGCGCTTGTGGGTCCTTTAACAAACTACTGATCTCATAACGTTCTAAAGCCTGAGATTGCATCCGCTCAAAGGTACTATTAGGAAACAATTTACGGGCTTGGTTTAACCAATTAACCGCGGTCAATTGGGAAGCATCTAAAGAACCATGACGTCCAGTTTCTTGCTTTAAGCCTCGACGTTGGTATTCTCTTCGATACAAAAAGTCCAAAGAACGTTCTATTTTCAACTCTTCAGCACTGAAAGTGGCTTGGCCAAGTGCGTTATCGGCATATTGCCCGAGTATTAAACGCCAGCGCTTAGCTAGTAGAAGTTGTTCAGGGGTTAATGTGACATTTTTTTGACTCATTATTTACCTTCCTGAGCGCGAGCAAACCAACTTTGTAACCCTAATTCAGTGAGCTGGCTTTGTAATTGTTGTTCGAGTTGAATAACTTGCATCATTTGTTGCTCATTAAACTCGGTTTGGTGCAGTGTGAGTTCTTTTGCCTCAATCGCTAAGTCTTGTGCCACATATTGTGCCATTTGTGCATTTTGTTTAGGCGTTAATTGGCTAAATGCAAACCGTAAATCGGGTAATACTTGAATAAAACGCCCTTCATCCCATTCACTAAGTAACTGATTTAACATACCAATGAGTAATGGTATGCGTAAGACTAACTCGGGTGCGGTTCGCATCACACCAATAAAATAGCCAATGGCCATTTCAGGATCACTACCGGTGCTGAACGCACGCTTAATTTCTTCTGTTAGGACGGATTCATCTATTTTTGCCCCGAGGTAGCGCAAAGCATCCACCGCACCTTTTAAAAGTGGCGCATGGTTCAACTGACCTTGACAGCGGTCTAATTCTTTATAAAAATCAAAGGCATAATCATGGTTTTTATTGATTTCAGGCATGAAGGTGATTAATTCACGGCAAGAAAGCAAGGCTGAAAAATGGGGTTCTTGCTGCTGTTCATCCCCCTGCGTAATTTGTGCAAAGCAATAAAACGCTTGTTGCAACAAGGCATCTAAACGTGCTTCGATAGCAAAACCATCGTCAATATCAAAGAATTGGCGACCCCGCCACAGATGAACAAGTTTATGACCACACGCAATCAATGACGCAAACTTTGTATCCTGCTGAATATAACCATCTAACAAGGAAAATAATGCCGGCATCCGTTGATGCAACCCAATCAATGCTGCTTGCATGAGTAACCCGACCGCACTTTGGCTTGAACGACTAACACCTTGCTGTTCTAGATTTTTCTCCATTTCAAACAAACGGTTTAGGGCAATAGCTTTTAATTGCGTTCCTTGTTCTGATAAGGCAATTAATTCCCCTTCAACATTGGGCGTCCACGCGTATTGCCATTCTTCAAACAATAAATCCATTTGGTTACCAGAAAAAAAGTTTGGCCCAGATAGATGCTTAGCAAAATGGATATCGAGAAATGCTAATAAATGCAGGAATCGGCTACGCGCACGATGTTGTTGATTACGATAGACATCTAAGCGACTCACCTTACTTAAGGTGTCATCAAGTTTGAAACGAAAACTTTTTGCGATTTCATAAGTTTCAGTGACCAGCGGAGGCGTTGCTGTCCCTTTGGGGATTTTCCCGAGTAAAAAGCCAGAGAAACAGGTTTTTATTTCCTGCCAAAGCTCAATTTGGCTTTCATCTAAGCTACCTTTGATAAAAACACTTTGTAACCCATCTAACAGATCATAGCGCCCAGGACCTGCATGCCCACGAAAGGCGGCAAGACGAATGCTTTGCTCTGCGGCCAATTTAACCGATAGAAAGCCAGGAGCGGCTTCAAATTGCTTTTCACGTAAGACATGCGCAACTTTAGACAGATAGGCAACACCTAAACGATTTCGATAAGCTTGTGTAGGTTGATTGTCGCCTGCCATCTGGGCTTGGCGTTGCTCTAATAATGACAACCACGACTGCTGGTAAAATGCGGGGGAAGGCATCCCTGATGCATAGCCATTCAATGCATCGAGTTTGTCATAGCTATAGCGAATAAACCAAGCCTTGTCTTGTTCGCCCAGTTTTTGCTGTTGGGTAAACGCTTTTTGTTGTGCCGCAGAAAGCTTAAACTGCTGTTTACGCGCCTCTTCCAACCCTTCAAGTAGCGCAAGGGTATGGAATCCCCCCGTTACCACGACAATTTTAGCTTCCGGATGTTGGGCTTTAATGGTTTGGATATGCGACTGCATATATTGCTCACGCTGTATGGAACCTTCTGACTCAAGGACTTGGGGTTCATAATCAAGTCGTGCCAGAGCACACCAGATAAAACTATCCATAAAAAAGGCTGGCCAATCTGCGAGCTGTTCAATTGCTCGTAATTCAAAAATCTGTTCCCATAATTCATCATGGTCACGGCAACCACTTTTTTTCGCAAGCTGGCTAATAAACAAGCTATGTGCTAAGTAGCGCTCTTTCTGCAAACTTTGAGATTGCAGATCATTGGCTTCATCTTCATTAACTTGTGCTGTCCATGGTAAATCAATAAAACGTAATTGGGCTTGGTATTGCTGGCCTATGTGCAAAGCTTGCCATTCAGGGGAATATTCACAAAAAGGAAAATAGGCAGAGCGAGTGACGGCGTCACTTTTATCATCCTCCTGTGTGGTTTTTAACTCTGTTTGCGCCATAATAGCGACAGGTGGCTGAGTATCATGATGTAGCAAACTGGTCAGTAGCCCATTAAAACTATCAGGCCCTTCAATTAAAACGTAATCGGGTTTTATGTGCTCAATCAAAGACAGTGTGCTGTATGCACACGCAGGGCTATGATGACGAATTGGCGCAAAATAAATACCCACTGACTCAAGTTGTCGCCTATCTTGTAATGCTTTTTCAATGCGTTCTGGTAAAGATATCGATAGCAAGCTCACCGCTGTTTCCCTAAGGGTTATTCGCCTTAAATGGCCTTTTGCTGATTTAGTTATCATGAAGACGAATTAGCAGAGCCCTCACGGCTCTGCCATTGTGATAAAAAATTTATTGCCAAAATGCCCTTGATGCATCAAAAAAGGCTTTCCACTCTTGGCTGTGTTTTGCCCTTTCTCTCGCGACATTATCAATGTAATAACGCATCCGTTTGATATCATCAGGGTTATCTTTTAACACCACACCAATAAGCTGCCGTGCAACGGCCCCTGCATTGAGCGTACCATCGCCTAAGTAATGGGCTTCAAGCGCACATGCATAAGCAATATTCACGGCCTCAGCTGTCGACATCACCGCATCTGGGGTTTTAATATTGCCCCCATCTTTGGTATTCCCTGAACGCAACTCTTGAAAGGTGGTGACTAACAGTTCAATAACGTTGCTAGGGATAGTCACTAGGCCGTTGAGGTCGGCTAACTCTGTGGTTAATTGCTTATTAATCAGTTCAATTTCAAAGGCGGGGTCTTGGATTGGCCGCACAGTTTCAAAATTAAATCGGCGTTTTAGTGCTGATGACATTTCATGAACACCGCGATCACGCAAGTTCGCTGTACCAATCAAATTAAAACCTTGCTTCGCGCTGATCCGTGCATTGTCTTTCATTTCCGGGATCATCATTTGCTTTTCTGACATTAAACTGACCAGCACATCTTGAATTTCAGGTGGGCATCGGGTTATCTCTTCAAAACGAACGATTTTACCTTCTTGCATGCCTTGGTATAACGGTGAACTCACCAGAGCCTTTTCCGTCGGGCCTTCTGCTAGTAGCAAAGCATAGTTCCACGAATATTTAATATGATCTTCAGTTGTACCTGCGGTTCCTTGAATGGTTAAACCTGAGTCACCACTAATTGCAGCAGCTAATAATTCCGATAACATGGATTTCGCTGTCCCGGGTTCCCCCACTAGCATTAGTCCTTGTTTGCCTAATAACGTCACAATTGCGCGGTCAACTAAAGCATCATCACCGAAAAATTTTGCAGAAATATTGAGTGATCCATCACCTAAGATAAATTGCCTAACGGCACGAGGCGATCGCAACCACCCTTGTGGTTTCGGGTTCTGTTTATCTGCTTCGGTTAAACGTGCCAATTCATCGGCAAAACGAACTTCTGCGCTTTCACGCAGAACATTCCCTTGTGTTGTTTTATTTTTAGTCATTCCAAAATCCTACGTTAAACCCGCTTACCAAGGTGTTTTCTTTTCCCACTCAGGATCAAAACCTGCACACGCATCCGCAACTTTTAAATAATCCGCATAGCTTTCAGCTAACAAAATAGGCGGGATATCTTTTAACTCGATATAGCTGCGGTTCCATGAGCTTTGTTGTGATTTCTCAAAGCTTAATGAATACAAAACAGCTGGGATATTTTCCTCTGGCACATAACTGCCACTAAATTCGATATAGACATAAAAACCTAAACTGGCGAAATGTTTTGCATAGTGGGTAAAGCTCCCACCATCTTCCGCCTGCCCGCGCTGGTAACCCATTTTTGTCAAGACGCCACGCAAGGTGTAGGTATCGGTTAGCCACCCTTTGCGGTCTTCAATTTCGGTTAATTTCAGATCCAAATCAGGGATTTTATGCTCCATTTGCGAGAATAAAAATTTCACTTTGTAATCTTTAAAGTGTGCTACCCACGCTTTCCGTTCATCTTCACTGACCAATGCCGCATGGGCTAATTTGATATAAGAATCAGTAGATAGAGTGACTTCATCATCATCTAAATTTAATAAACTGCCATCGTCCGATGGACGAAATACATTCAGAATATTGTTGTCTTTCGTTTCTATCCAGACTAATTTTTCAATAAGGCCGCGCATCACCGGGTGTGCTTGAATATATTCCTGCCAGTCTGCGGTTGTCCAAAGGCGCTCTGCACACATCGCTTCATACAAACGTGCGGTTTGTAGTTCAATCACTTGCTTGAGCTCTTTTTTACTCGCAGTGAATAACTTTTTAGACTCTTTAGCCAACTCTTCATTGTCTGTTTTGCGTGCAGCAGGTAATGCTTTGATTTCTTTACCTTCTGGATTAAACAAAACTAATTTTTGCTGTGCATCCAGTTTCGCAGTAAACGTGCGGTCACCGTATTCAAGTGCCAAAATACCGGTTTCATCCATTCCCGCTGTTGGTATTGTTCTATCCGCAAGTTCATCTGCGCTCCAACCATTACGCTCGGCAATCTGAGCAACCAATCCGCGCGCTTTTTCTTGAACTGACGCGGTACGATAACGGCGAGAAAGTGACAATAATAATTGAATGATGAGTGGGTCATTGCTTGTCGCCACCGCATCAATCATAGCTTCAATTTGTGCACGCCGTTGGTAGTGGTCACGCATATAATTACGCAATGTAGTCACGGCAAGGTGCCCTTCAATACCACAAATCAGTGCTAACATCCCTTTATCACTAATAGCGGAACCTAAATAACGGCGCAGTACTTCATTTTTTATCTCATTAAACGTCTGCTCTAACGTGTAGTTTTCATATTGGCTATAATATTCAGGCCAACGTTTCACCCAATCTTGATAATTAGCTAAGCGCTTTGGCGCATCGCGTTCTGCTTCCGCCATTGCCATTTCTAATGACGGCCCAGCAATGTCCTGCCCGATAAAACTATTTAAAATAAAACTGCCGAGTTTCTTTTGGCTATCGACTGAAAGTAAGCCAATATAACGTTGCAATAACCCATTACCTGCTGGCATTTTTAATTTAACGGCCAAGATCACCCACCAGCGAATAATATCGGCTTCTACGGGTTTATTATTTTGCCAAGTTAATGCGGGCAACGTATCTAAGTTAAACCACGCCATACTGGCAGGCGCTTTCGCTTTTAGCCCTTTTTGCGCTTCTGTTAATAACACTTTAGGCGCAAGGTAACCGGAAATATCTTCCCCAAATTGTTCCAGAGCGGTTAATAAGGCAGCCCGCACCACTTCGCGTTTTTCTTTCTTTAACAATGCATAAAGTGGTTTCAATGAATCAGGGCTTTTTAATCGTGCCAACCATTCAATTGCGGTAACACGAATTTCTTGCTTACCTGAATCTAACCCCTCAGCCGCATTAAGGTGAATATTCGGTAATGTCTCTAGTAGTTTCTGCGCACTCAGACGATGAGTTTTATTTTCCCCAAGAGCCAACTCCATAATACGCGGAATGAATCGCGCGGGAATGGTCGGCAGCATGGCAAGTACATCAATTCCACTCGCCGCATCATATTCTTGGTAATGACGTTGCTTTTCTTGTTGAGGAATTAAACCCAATGCTTCTGCAATAAAATCTGGGTGTTGAATAAAAAACGGCCAAACTTGTGCTGGCTGATTAAAAATGGCTAACCCATTGGCATATGAGCGTAAGCAAAGGTCTGCAATTAACCGTGTTGCATTATTAAAATGGCATTGTGTTAACGTTTTTTCTAATTGGCGCAATTCAATTTGCCCAAGAATTCTTGGTGGAACTTCTCGAGTAAGATGGTAATGGGATAGATGCTCTTCATTTGTGCGGTTATGGCTGATCAGACGTAATGCATGGAATAACGTAAATTCAGGCAAGTTAGTAATACGTTCTTTAAATTTCACCACGCTATATTCATGGTCAGTAATAATTTCCTTACCTGAATTTAGTTTATCAATCACTTTGCAACAAGCTTGTGCATTAAGCTTTTGGAATTCTTTGTAATGGCGTTGTGCCCAATTGTAGCTGTGCTTCTGTTGTTTATTTTCTTCAATTTCATTTTCTGCATTTTCTTTTGCTTTTTGCAGCATTTCATTGAAATTATTAACTAAAATATCTTTTGCACTTTCAGGCAGCGGTGTATCTTCTAATTCAACGAATTCAGGTAACTCGGCTTCTTCAACCTGGCTAGCTGTATCCATCACTGAAAATCTCGAAATCGCACTTTCAATACTTTTCAGGACGGTTTTATTCGTTTCTGTTGTTAATGCAGCTTCTAATATCTCTCGATGTTCACCTATTCGAGCAAATAAATCTGCGGCTTGAGTACGCTGTTTGGGCGTCCCTTCTGTTAAAATTTGGGTTAAATGTTGCGTGACCGATTGTGCAGGTAAAATTGCCATTGTAGGTTCCGCAGCTGCACGCACTGTTTTTAACGAGCTGGTGGCAAAAGAAACTAATACGTCAGCAAAAAGCGTATAAAGGTCAACGTCTTTCTTCAACGTATTGATTAATTGAATTTGCCCAGCAGCAGATAAATGATTCACTAATGTCTGCTTAATAAACGCTTGCTCTGCAGTTAAATACGCTTTGAAACCAGGGATAGCAAAGAGCCGACTTAAGTTATCATAATGGTAATCGGATAAATGGTGCCGATCGGAAATGATATATAAAATGGTGTTAGCCGGTTTATCTGTCTCTTGTTCGATAATTTCCGTTAGTAAGTCAAAATGCCAATGTTTTCGATGTTCTAACTTGGTATCCCGCGAATTATCATAGGTTTTTGCAAAGGCATCACCCATTAAATAACTCACCCATGACGGTAATTCAGGCGTTAATACTTTGATATTAATATCTTGACATGCTGCAGCTAAAACTTTTGCAAAACGAGCGATTTGCGACGAAGTAATCCCATCACCCACTTTTGAATATAACTTATGTCTTGCATTTGCCCCTTGGCGAATTAATTTATTATATTGACTCGAGTTAAAGCTATTTCCTCCCCACCACCAATCTACGGTACCGGGTTTATCGAGTAAAATAACGGCTTTTTCGTTATCCAATTGGCTTAATTGAACCAATACTTCTGGCGATTTTCCATCTAACACATACTCTAAAACCGTTTTAGGCAATGCTTCATCTAGTACTGACAAAGGCAAAAGCGCTTCTTGTAAATATTGTTCTGCAACGGGTAATTCTTTTTTCCCAAAAATTGAAAGAAGATTAAATGTGAACTTTGCCATCTGATATCCCTAAAAGTATTTATATAACAACTTCTTATCATTTAAATGATATCGTCACAATTTGATTATTCTTAATCATTTTCAATTAGGATATATCACCTAGTCCGCCTTGCCACTTTAAATTCTGCCTATAGGAATATAGTGATGAATTTACGCTTAATAATTACCTTTTCCCCAATAAATCATTTGATTAACTCGCTTATATTTATATTTTTCTTTTTGCCATGTTGATGGACACTCCAATAACAATTTGTTGCTATTTACACCAAATTTATTCTCTAAAAAAGCATTGACTAAACAGATAGTCTAGGATTAGACTAAAAATCCAGTTAATGGTTTTTTATCGAGAGGTCGATATGAGTCAACTTATTGAGAGTGTGAATATTGAATGTGTCAATGCACCAACACTCATTGCCCCAAAAGGGCATTATTCACACTGCGTTACTGCAAATGGACTGGTTTTTATCTCAGGGCAATTGCCCGTTGATAAACTCGGTAATGCCATTACGAACGCGTCATTCCAAGAACAAGCCTCCCTTGTACTTGCTAATTTACAAGCATGCTTAAGTTCCGTTAATTGCGATAAAACGCATTTGGTTCAAGTCCGAGTTTATATAGCAAATATGGAAAACTGGCCGTTATTCAACCAGATATATGCTAAGTGGATAGGAGAGCACCGCCCAGCCCGTGCTGTTGCAGGCGTTTCTGAACTTCATTTTGGCGCAGCCTTAGAAATTGAAGCGATTGCAGTTTCTGTTTAACGACTTATTATTCATTGGGGTTATATCATGTCAGAATTAATACTACCGACTTATCAAGATGTGAAAGCAGCAGCACAACGTATTGCGGGTTTTGCGCATAAAACCCCTGTTCTTACTTCAACAACCGCAAATAAAGAATTTGGTGGTGAGCTGTTTTTTAAATGCGAAAACTTCCAACGCATGGGGGCTTTTAAATTTCGTGGGGCCTTTAATGCGTTAAGTTTATTAAGCCCTGAGCAGAAAAAAGCCGGTGTTATTGCATTTTCTTCTGGTAACCATGCGCAAGGCATCGCTTTAGCAGCACAACTTCTGCACATTCCAGCCACCATTCTAATGCCTAATGATGCACCTGCCGTGAAAGTTGCCGCTACGCAAGGTTACGGTGCTACCGTTATCCGTTTTGATCGCTACAAAGAAGACAGAGAAGTACTTTGCCAACAACTCGCAACGGAACAAGGGTTTACGATTATTCCTCCTTATGACCACCCTGATATCATCGCTGGCCAAGGCACAGCAGCAAAAGAGCTGATTGAAGAAGTGGGTGAATTAGATGCCCTGTTTGTATGCTTAGGTGGCGGAGGCTTACTTTCTGGGTGTGCCATTGCAACCAGAGAGTTATCCCCTAATTGCCAAATTTATGGGGTTGAACCTTTAGCGGGCAATGATGCACAACAATCATTTCGCCGAGGGGAAATTGTGCACATTGATACGCCGAAAACCATCGCAGACGGTGCGCAAACCCAACATCTAGGTAACTACACCTTTGCAGTTATCAAAAATAAGGTTGATGATATTTTCACTGTAACTGATGAACAACTTATTGACCGCATGAAGTTTTATGCTGAACGAATGAAAATTATCGTGGAGCCAACAGGTTGCTTGTCCTATGCTGCCGCCCTTGCCCACAAAGAGTTGTTTCAAGGTAAGCGTGTGGGGATCATTGTCAGTGGAGGCAATGTCGATATTCAGCACTTTGCACAATTAGTATTATAGAGAATGGGTTTCATAATGTTCACCGCCCTTCATCTATTAGCAACACTGAAAATAGGTTAAAATTAACTATTACCGCTTGATAGATGAAGGGAAATGACATGTCAGATCAAAAAGATAATTCATTACTGGCTCAAGTTGAAATTATTGCAAAAGGCCTTAGTGAAACATTTGCGCCTTTTTGTGAAGTCGTTGTACACGACCTTAAAAACCCAGAACACTCAATCCTTTCGATTCATAATAACTTATCTGGTCGCCAAGTTGGTGAACCGACTACTGAACTCGGTCATGCAAGAATTGAATCTGCAGATTTTCCGAACATCATCGCCAATTATACCAACCAATTTTCTGATGGGCGCCCTGTAAAAAGTACGTCGATTGGCATTAAAGATGAGTCAGGGCAATATATCGCAGCATTGTGTTTAAATCTGGATATGACGTTGTTTAGAGGCATGCAAAGTATGCTGTCGCAGTTTATAGATGTGGGAAATAGCCCAATAAAAGAGCATATTGAGCCTAATGGTGCGGAAGCCATTCGCATGCGTATCGACCAATATGCAGCAACCTTAGCAGCGACACCTCGGACATTGAAAGCAGACGAAAGAAAAAACTTAATTGAAGTGCTGCGCAATGAAGGCCTGTTAGATATCAAAAAATCTATGGAAACAGTGGCACAACACTTAGGCGTATCAAGAGCTTCAGTTTATTTGTATGCAAAAAAAGAAAGTTAACTATTTGCCTTTTTTAATATCTGTTTAATACTAATAGGGAAAAAATTATTCACATCCACACCAACATTAATAGCCCGGGGCCCTAATACCGCTAAACGCTTAAACTGCTCGGGGTCTTTACCTGAATTATGAACATGTCCATATAAGTGAATCGCGTCACGGAAGAAACCTTGCCATTCTAGTATTGGGTAATGGAATAACACTAATTTTTGTTTTTGATATTCCAACTCATGATAGCTTTTAACCCATTCAAATAACGATTGGTCAAATTCGGGGTCGTCTAAAAATTTATCATGGTTGCCGCGGATCAAATATTTTTTCCCTGCTAAACGGCGTAATATTTTATTGGCATCCGCACCATTGCCCTTGTATAAAAAATCACCGAGTATGTAAATCTCATCATGATCAGTAACATACGCATTCCAGTTATGAATTAATGTATCATTCATGTGACTGGTGCTTTTAAATGGGCGATCACATAGGTTAATAATGTTCGAATGACAAAAATGGGTATCTGAAATAAAGTAAATCATATAAAACCTAAAAATATATTAATAATTATTCTACTCAAGCAAACGATTTGCTTACTACTTATCATATCTCAATGATTTTTAATTGCTTTACGGAATTGGCTGAAAAACAGACTTATATTGCGTTGCCATGGTATATTTCAATTATATCAAAGGTAATCATTGCCAATTTTTATGGCTCGCAATTACAACGAAACTACGGCATATAAATAGCACTATTCATTAATAACGATCCCGGAAGAAAAATGACCAAAACTAATTCAGCTCCACTTTTTTATGACTCATTTGGAACACCAGATAACCCTGCAATTGTCCTTATTCCTGGTTTAGGTGGCCATAACATTAGCTGGACCTCCGATTTTTGTCAGGAGATTGCAGATGCCGGTTTTTATCTCTTACGTATAGATAACCGTGATGCGGGTTTATCTCATCATATCAATGAGTTTCCATCTATTAATTTAGGGGAATTGGTTGAAAAAATGCAAAAAGGTGAGCCTTTCACTATTCCTTATACTTTATTCGAGATGGCTGAGGATATTATCCATCTATTGGATACATTATCTATTGATAAAGCTCACTTTATTGGACGTTCTATGGGCGGAATGATAGCGCAAATAGTAGCAGCGAAATTCCCTGAACGTACACTCTCTCTTTGCACAATCATGTCATCAACAGGGAACCCAGCGCTGCCACAAAGTGCTCCCGATGTAATGCAAATGTTGATGAGCCCAAGTGCTAACCCAAAAGAGGATTTAGAAGGATATTTATCAGGACAACTCGCATTTTATTGCCGGATCAGCTCAACATTCGGCCCATTTGATGAAAGTTATTACCGTGAATATATACTGCAATCGCTCGCACGTAATCATTCACCCGAAGGCACTAAACGCCAAATTGTTGCGGTTGCCGTTACCGGAGATCTGCGTCCTTATATTCAGCAAATTAACGTACCAACGTTGGTTATTCATGGTTCAATCGACCCGCTCTTCCCTTTAGCCGCAGGGCAAGATATTGCTGACAATATTCCTAACGCAAAATTAGAAGTTATTGAAGGTATGGGCCACGAAACGCCACCAATGATTAATCCACTAATCGCAAAACTGGTAATTAATCATTTAAATTAATAGGTTAGCATGATAAGGCTCTAAAAATGAGCCTTAGTCACCATTATAGCCACCCTTGTTTCTTATGCTGTGCACAAATTGGGCAAATATGGGTATTTTCTTCCCAAGAAGAAAAGGGTAAGTGGCAAGTATGGCACTGCGCATCATAATAATGGAAAATTTTTGGCACGTTATTTTTAGCTGTATAGGTTTGTACATGAATAGATTTAGGAAAACAAACGACTTGGCAGCTCATGCAACCCGTACAGCGTTTTTCATCTATCAAAAATTGGTTATTTTCAATTTCTATCGCATGTTCATCACACATTTTGGCACAAGCACCACAAAGAATGCATTTTTCCGTGTCTAGCTCGACTTTAAACCAGCTATCTTCAGGGTAAAATTGCTTTCTCGCATTAAGCCCAGTTTTTACCTGCCCCTTATCCAAAGGTTTCGAATCTAATTTTTGACGAAATAGCATCATACGGCGGCCGCTATCAACTTGTTCCGGCTGAACAATACGCAATTGCCAAATAGGTTCTTGTAACGCTTTGAGTTTTAAGTTTAATGCCGCTATCGTTGGCAACCATTTATCAACCCACGGTTCAGCAATTTGCATCCCACGAATACCATATTGCCGGTGCCAAACAATCAGTTCATCCGCATTCGCAATAGGCTCGTCATGGTTTACTATCAGAAACTCCCCTTGATAACTACGCTCATGAGGGTTGATATTTTCAATAGCATCTACAGGGCAAGCAAATAAACAATTACCGCATTGGAAACACAGTTCATTATTAATTTCTGCATTCATATGGCTAAACGATACCGCACCGACGGGACAACTGGTGGCACAATTATCACAGATGCTATTTTTCAGGCGTTTCCTTACGCACTGGCCATTAATTATGGGTTCAGGAGGCAGCTCTAAACTAATAAAACGTCTCATTGCTATATACTCTCCCGTTACAACAAAAAATAATATATTTTAAATAACTTGCTACATTTAATCGTTAAATTCTAGCATCAATTTTAAAACTATTTTAGTACAACACTTTGTAGATAAAGATGATTTGGGCTAAATAATGACTTAAAAACCACAAAACTCCCTATATTTTTAAGTTTTGTGGTTTACCTCGCCTCTCTAACTTACTTTTTTCATGTAATTATCCACAAGGTTAACAGGGGCCCAATCCACCTGTAAATGTTCAATATCCTGCATACCAATACCGTTTTCTTCATCTTGTAAACGCAATGCAGCTAACGACTCCACTAGATGATCCAATTTTTGTTGGGTTGAATGCGCATCTAACCCCTCTAAAGATTGCACATGAACAACAGTAGGCGCTATCGTATTCGGATACTGAAATATTTTCACGCTGCGTCCCTGCTCTGAAGTATAAATATATCGAGTTGCATTACTCCTGTGATCAGGTTCTTCTCGAGTGACGTCCTTATTAAAATTAATGAGGTAAATCGTGTTTTCACCGCCAAAGCTATACAGCGAATTCCAACCGACAATTTCACCATTAATAATAAAGCTATTTTTCCCACTGGCATCTGTCAACAACCCATTTGAACCATTGGAGATGAAAACATCATTGCCTTCACCACCATATAAATTGGTATCACTTGTTGACGCATAAAGAACATTATTCCCCTCAATACCATCTGGTATTGAAATAGCTCCTGTGACTGCTTGCCCTTTAAATACTCGTCCAACTCCACTTCTATCCCAAATTTTTTGCTCTGAACCACTTGTCCGAATAAACAAACGCCTAAATGGTGCATTCTCACTAATATGTATATTCTTTGCCTCTGTATCAATAATTGATGAAAAACTTAGCTCGTTAGAAAAATGTTTAAATTCATCCATAGGGTGCCAAATCTGCTCGGGCGCTAATTCTGTTTTATATTGGCGCTGTTCAGCAAGGTAGCGAACTAAATGAGCCATACCATCATTATGAATATGGATTGGCATATGTGAGGGTAATCACTGGTGGTGATAAACTTGATTATTGTTATTTTTATTATCTTGGGGGATTTTTACTTTGACTGTCCGCAAATTAGATTCCGATGTATAAAGATGGTAAGTCTCTTCTCGTTGATTTATGACCTTATACTCTGTTCTAAAGTTAAATAAATGAATACGATTAAATCCAACTTGGTCTACTATCTCTGTATTACCGAAGCCTTTACTTCCATCGATTAAATAATGATCCCCACCTCCTTGTCCATCAAGTTTATCATTACCTAAATCAGATAGAATCAGATCGCTCTTTTCACCACCATATACATAATCATTACCGTTTCCCCCATACAAAACATTCGCCCCTCCATTGGCAATTACAATATCATTACCATCTCCTGAATTTATAATATTTCCAGTCATGCTATTATCTTCAATAAGGTCATCACCATTGTTTGTATCTAAAATAGGATAGCGGGAATTATATCCCTTAGGGATTTTCATATAATCATCCCTTTCCATGGGTAACTCAAAACATTCAACGGCCTCTACATCATGAAACTCTTGCCCCACTTTTATTTTAAATAGACTTCCATGACCATCTTTAATGTAAATGTCTTTACTCATTGGAAATGATAAATTAATAAGATTAATTTCAAGTTTCTCATTACTGAACTTATCATATAAAAATATTGATGTCCCTAATGCCTTAATATTAAACCCATTCTCATAAGGTAACAAAATTAGCACATCAAAATCATCTTTCATTTCTGGTTTAATATTTAAAAAATCAAACGTTATTTTACCTTTAAAAATTTGATCTGGGCTAACCTGATAAATATCTTTCCCTTTAGTAATCATAACATGGCTGTTTCTACTTACCATTAATAGATAGTCACCACTACTGCTTCCCTCATATTCTAGCTTACTTACTAACCCATGAAATTTAAAATCTCCCCATAGGGGTTGATGGTGTATTTTATTATCAACTGAAATCGTTTTTTCACTCTCATCAATACTCATTGTAGTAGCAACGCCCTTTTGATAAGTAATGTTGAAAATATTTTCACTGATAATATGTGAAGCACTTGAGTCTAAATCATTTAATTTAGTATTTAATACAAACCCGTCCCGTGTATGTAATTGATAGCGATGAACAATCTCTCTACCATTACTATGGCGTTTATACATGTTTTTTAAAGTAACATTCAATATTAATTTTTTGGTTTCTGACTCCGCTAATTTCATTTCAATAGCTAAGATGAGGTCATTACCAGAGATACACACCCCCTTGATTTCGTTTAATGTATACCCTAAGTTTACTCTGCTTTGGCTTTGGGTATTTTCAATAATTACAGCAGATAGCTCTAATAAGTTATTATTTAATTCATCTTGCTCATTGTACCAATCAACACGACGTAGAAAATAACTATCATCCCCTTCGCCACCATTAACTATTCCAGATTCAAATATTAACTGGTCATCTCCCTCCAGACCTTGAATAAAGGCAATTGTTGCCCCAGCATCCAATGTGTTGGGTTCTTTATTGCCTAATAGTTCTGCTTTCGTAGTTCTATCCCCAATTAGCATCACATCATGAACATTACGTAGATGTATCCGCTTAACGCCATGATTTATTAACGCTACTTCTGATGTCTCATTGCTCAAATTGATATCAATTTTACACTTAGATGGAATATCTTTAATAATTATGCCATTACTGCCGCCGTTACCATCAAAATAAATATCTTTGTTTTCTTGAACATCATACTTAAATAACAAGGACAAGTTTGTAATGTCATCCATTTCTCCTCCGACTAGAAATTTATGCCCTGTATTGATGTTAAACAAATTCCTTGAATTTTTTTTCCCAACGATAATATCTGTCCCATTTCCTGGGTTAAAACTAATGTTTTTTTGCTTTGCTTCTTTTTCATATCGATAACCAATATTTTGCATACCTTCATAAATAACCCTAGGGTCCTCACTCAAAAATTCCCTTGCAGTATCAATAGGTTGATTTAAAAATTCATTCCCTAGCCTATTCACTGCAATATTGCTACTAATATCTGGGTGAGTAATATTGGTGTAATTATTTCTGGCTTGAAATAACCGTAATTCTGATGCCGATAAAGAACTTAATTGTGTAGCAACTGACTGCCTTTTTTTTAATCTATAAGATGTACTCAAGTTATTTTTATGTAAGAACTCTTTTAATAATGAACTATCATATTCAGGGTTAAGCACAATAATATCGTTGGCAACCTCCTCACCAATGTCTTTATAATCGATAGGAGCCTTTTTATTCACAAGCCTAAAACGATAATTAAAATTCAGTTCATTAATGCTTTGAGGTTGAGTGCTTTTTACCCAGCGATTATCTTGAGGATCATAATAATAATTTTCCCGAATAAAATTAATTTGCTCGATAGTATAGTAAGGCCCGATTTCATCACTATCAATATGACGAAGAAATACACTATTATCCGAATCAGAAAACTCTATACTATCAATTGCTTTTGAATTATCTCTATAATAAATATAATACTTTATATGTTCCTCAAGGATCGGTTTACCAACCAGTTGCAAGTGTTCATCAAACCCCTGATATAAAAATGATGACTTAAAAGTATCTAAATCTTGTTGCCAATTTATATTTTTAAAGTAAGTTAAATGCTGTTTATAACTAAATCGATTTAATATATTGTCTGAAAGGGGAAAACCAAGTGCGGCACGAATACCTTCTCTAGCTTTTTCATCCCAGTCTAGAGACTCACCGAGTTCCTCTTCAATTTTTTCTACTGCGCGAATACCTGTATATACCATCCCTCCAATTAATAAGGAACCTGCAACAATTAAACCAACAACGGGTATTGCAGATGAACCAATGATTATACCAATCATAGTTACACCACCCACAGCGATGTTGGCAATTGACAATGAACCATTCACAATTAAATCTTGCCGATCTTTATCATTTGTAACTTTATCTAGCTGTTCAAATGCTTCACAAGCTTGATATACATCTAGACCCATTCCAATTAAGTTAAATATAATTGTAATACGAGCCGTAATTTTCGATGACACATTAAATGAGCCAGCTTGTTTATAAGCTAGCTTAAGTAAAATAGGTTGTAAGACCATATCTCCATAATTAAAAAATGCATTTGCACAGGCTAGATCAAGATTTCTCTGTATTTCTCGCTTTTCTTTCTCTGATAAATTAGGATTATCTAATTCATCTATCAACTGATAGACAGAATTGATCGTCAAAAATATTCCTGTAGAACCAATTCCTTGTCCGAAATGATTAGCCATTCTGGCATAGACTGGTAATTTAGCACCGACACGCCGTAAATCTTCCATGGCTGTCTCCATATTCGCCCAATCATCAAATTGTAATTTCTGAATAATCTGGAATTGTTCTTGTAGTACGGCCCTTGGTTGGAGCATTGAATTACCATCAATTCGTCTTGCTATTTGATCATCTTGTAAGCTCTTATTTAGCATTTTAATTAAATTAATATCCTTTTCATTGCCAGTTAAAAAGGCTAACTGAAATACTAATTTATCAGGATTAAATTTAACATTATCCTCCCAGTTTGCGAGCTTAGTATGTTTAAAATCTAATGGCTCGTTATCTATCGTAGCCCCAATATCTCTAAGCGTTTTCAATGAGGTGACCTGCTCGCCAAAAATAATTTCCGAGTTATCAGTCACTGATATTTCTGATAACCTGAAAACGACATCTAGCTCACTCATTATATTTTTCTGCATACTTTGGTATGCTTCACTCTTTGTATTTATAGATTTCACTTCGCCAAACAGGGCTTCGCCTACTTCATGTTTAAATCCTGCAATACTTCCTCTTGTGGACGCTGTACCATCCTCTTTGATTATTTCTTGGTTAATATATTCATTGAAAATATTAAATAAGTGTTGCTTTGCTTGGCTAAATTCTGAATGACTAATAATCAGCTCGACACCTGTCGTATCGGATAAAGTCAGAAAGTACTTATCATTGTACGAGTAGCTTGTAATTGTATATATTTCTTCATCACTTTGAAACGTGATGATTTGATTGTTCCCTATATTTTCAAATAAGACTATGTGAGATTGCTCGTTTATTTCATTAGAAACAGCGCCTAATAAATCAGAATTAAATTGATATATTTCATCAAACCGATTGAGTAATTTCAGCTCATTACTGGTAATATTACCCAATTCTTTTTTACGTGTTAGTTTCGTTAAAACCTCTAATTTATCATTAAATTGTAAACGTTGTTCATTAGTTAAATTACTATATTTTAAAAGATGTAAAAAATAGAGTCCTTCAAAATAATGTATCTCAACTGGTAATTTGTTGAGTGTAATGTCGAACCCGTCTTTAAATGATAACTGAGAGAGTGCTGCATAATTGGATTTTATTTTTTCATTTAAATCAATAATTAATTCAAACTCTTTTCTCAATGATTTTTTATCTGCAAATGGCATTTCAATATCTATATAGATAATTAAAAAGTCTTCAATATGTTGATTATATTCTTTTAACTTTATTGGGTCTTGAACTAATTTCAAAACTTTTGCATGATTATAACCTTGTCCACTTGGGAATAACTCAGACAAACGGCTTATAGACTGTTTACTTAGGTAATTTATTTTTTCAGGCTGGTGACTTAAAAATGCCAAAATTTCCTTTACTTCAATAACCTGTTGCTTAATCCCAGTAGTGCCATCATCAGAAAAAATTGAATCCCACATCTGGGAAAAATAGTTTTCATTCTCAGCATCACATATTTTGTTAATTCTTTTGCTGATGATCGGGTCATATGCTGCAACTTTTAATTTATCTTTATCAATACTCCCATCTTGGAATGTAAAGTGTCCTTTTAAATAAAGGTTTTTACTTATATCAATGTTTTCTATTAGCAAATTACCTATGCTAATATCCTCAAGTAATGCTCTTATTTTATGTCTTGTTTCAAAATTATTCTCTAAAAAGACTTTTGAATATATTCCATTTGTTTTTAGTTTACTATTTAAATCATCAAAAAAACTTATTTTCTCATCTTTAGTTAATAATGATTTTTTATCGGTTAAATACAGTGAAATACTTTCTGGCATTTTAAAACCATATCTTAATCTTCATACATTTAACGAGTTAGCATAGTTTTGTACATAACCAGGTTCAGGATGAAGATTATCTATTAACATCCACTGTTGTTTGGGTGCCTTGAGTAACTGCTCTATGTCACCATGCTCTAAGAAAAACTCCATTGTATTCGGATTTAACTGAAACAACAGTGTGCTATTCGGGAAATCCTTCAGTAGATCTTCCGTATATTTTTTCCCTACAATCCCCCTTCCTGTTCGAATAATGATTTTGATATTATCGTTATTTTTTTGCGAGTTAACATTCACATTGTCTTTATTGATCATTAACCATAATGGTGCTTCTAATATTCCAACATTCTCATATTCACGAAGTATTTCACGTCTAAAATCACTATTAAATAGAATGCCTTTCGTGTTTAATTTATTTTTAAAAATATCGTATGCATCATGGTTAAAAGCCACTTTCTTAATCAAATCAATGTCGATTTTATACTCATTGTTTGGATCCCTAAAAATATCCATTGCAGTAGAGTGGTAATCTTTTATTAACTGCCAAACGTCTAGCTCACCACTTCTTAACTCATCGATAAAATATAAACTAGCATGCTTGCCATTAATATAGGCTTGTTGGTCAGTTTGGTTAAAATTAATTTCTAACCGCCAATTCTTAGTAGATTGCGTTTCCCCAGTTAAATCATATGGCCACGTTATTTTTTTACTGCCACTAGTGACACCGATAGGTCTATTATAACCCACGACTGGAAGATATATTCCCTGTTTAGCTAGTTCAACACTTGCCCTAAAAACAAAATTTTCATTTACACCCCCACGGCCTAATTGGCAGCCGGCTAAAACAATCTTACTCGGTGGGTATGCTTTTAACACATGACTTTTAAGATACTTCAGCCCTGCAATAAGTTGGTATGCTTGGTACCCTTCAAAATAACTTTGCTGGTTACGTCCTTTATACTGCCCATGGCCAATAACCGCCCAACGTATTTTCCCTTTAATTTTAGTTTCTAAGTCACCATGTAGTACCTTCCATTGTTCATTTGCAATATCAAACTGTATTACAAGTGAATTATTAGGAAATTTCGCTAATAATCGACCCGTTGATTTAGCCGCAGTGTCATCACCTCCTATTTGAATCAAAACGTGATAATCATGTGTAGAGTCATTTGTTGGCTTACTCATTGAATGATGAGCAATTTTAAGCCTTGTAAATTCATCTATAGGATTAAACCAATTAGATATATTGTTAAGTTCAGAAGATTGTTCCCCTACTAATGGCCTACCATCTATATGTTCCGTTAAAAATATCAAATCTTTATTAATTATTTTATAATTAATTTTCTTATCATTTATATTTATCATCTGAATTTTCTGTCCATGTCAAATTAAATCCCACCTTCAACTTAACAAGATTGCCACATCAGTAAAATATAAAAAAAACAATTAAGATTAACTACAATTAACAATGATCAAGATAATTTCTCTATTGAAATATAAACCATTAAATCGATATTATGTGCAATCATTTAGGTTGTATTATGTTTACTTGTAATTATATGCATGTAATTATTTAGATTCACTTCTACTTTCTACGAGGGCCATATATGAACAATTTCGAATTTTATAACCCCACTCGTATCATTTTTGGTGAAGGTAAAATCAGCGAACTTGACCGAGTTGTCCCTAAAAATGCTAAGGTTCTTATTTTATTTGGCGGTGAAAGTGCAAGAAAAACAGGAACCTTAAGCGAAGTTGAGCAAGCTTTAGGGTCTCGAACATTCGACCATTTTGGTGGGATTGAGGCTAATCCTCGCTATGAAACCTTGATCAAAGCTGTCGATAAAATTGAAAAAGAAGGCTTTGATTTTTTACTAGCTGTGGGTGGCGGTTCCGTCATTGATGGCGTTAAATTTGTCGCTGCTGCGGTAAATTATCCAGGCGATAAATGGGAAGTGGTCACAAACAGAGGTGCGACCATAAAAACTGCGCTGCCTTTTGGTACAGTATTAACATTACCTGCTACAGGTTCTGAAATGAACAAAGGTTCTGTGATCACTCGTGAAGAACTGCATTCTAAACTTGCTTTTATGAGCGACCATGTATTTCCTCAATTCTCTATTCTTGACCCAGTAAAAACCTATACTTTACCGACTCGCCAAATCAGTAATGGCGTTGTTGACGCTTTCGTTCATGTTATTGAACAATATTTAACTTATCCAGTGAATGCCTACGTTCAAGATGCATTTGCAGAAGGTTTATTAAAAACATTAATAGAAATTGGCCCTAAAGCTCTTGAGACACCAAAAGATTATGATATTCGTGCCAATTTAATGTGGACGGCTACGTTGGCTTTAAATGGTTTAATCGGTGTTGGTGTTCCACAAGACTGGTCTACACATATGTTAGGCCACGAAATCACTGTGCTGTATGGTTTGGATCATGCACAAACACTCGCTATTGTTCTGCCATCTATGTTGGCCGAAAGATTACCACAAAAACAAGCTAAGTTAGCACAATACGCTGAACGAGTCTGGGGAATTACATCTGGTTCAGAGCAAGAGAAAGCATTAAAATCTATCGAGTTAACTCGAGCATTCTTTGAAAAAATGCAAGTAGGCACACGTTTTAGTGACTACCAGCTGACTCAAGATGTTATTGAACCATTAATCAACAGCTTGGCTGCACACGATATGGTGAAATTAGGCGAGCACCAAGATATTGACCTAGTGGTTAGCCGTCGCGTATATACGGCTGCTTTATAATTTTACCTCTCTCGAAAAGGTGCAAAGTTGCACCTTTTTCGTATTTTATCATCAAGACGCCTTTTTCTTATAACTCATTTAAATTTATTGATAATTACAACAGCACATAACGTTTCATTGGCTAGATTGTATTTCATATTTCCAGATATTTAATTGAAAATGGTACATTAGCATCAGCAAAATATCGTTTTCAATTTTGAGCATTAATCACCATATCTCACCACTGTAAATTTAGGTATTTTATAGCTTACAGATAGTTTGAAACAAATATATAACAACAATTAATAAGTTAGGTTGTGAGCCATGTTATCTAAATTTAATATATCAAACAGTGCATTACTTGCATCGTCACTGCTCTTAACTATTGGGCGTGGTGCAACATTGCCCTTTATGGCTATTTACTTAACCCGCGAATATAAAATGGCTATTGATATTGTCGGTGTCGCAATGTCAATGGCTATGGTGGTCGGTGTTTTATTTAGCATGGGCTTTGGTATGCTAGCTGACCGCGTTGACAAAAAACGCTGCATGTTATCTGCAGTTATCGCCTTTATTTGTGGGTTTGTTGCAATACCTATCGTTAATAATGCAATTCTCGTCATTATTTTCTTTTCGCTAATAAATTGCTCTTATTCCGTGTTCTCAACGGTACTAAAAGCCTATTTTGCAGATACTCTTACCGTTGCATTAAAAGCAAAAATATTTTCCTTAAATTATACATTCATTAATATAGGTTGGACCGTTGGGCCACCTATTGGTACTTGGTTATTAATGTATAGCATTAACTTACCATTCTATTTAGCTGCAATTTCTGCCGCTTTCCCTATATTCTTTATACAGAGGTTTGTGCAAAGCATAAAACCAATACCTTTAGAAGAAGGCCAGATCCGTAAATGGAACCCTGTCGCTATGCTAAGAGATCAAGTCCTAGCATGGTTTATTTTATCCACCTTCTTAGGCTCATTAGTTTTCGGTACTTTTACGACTTGGATATCGCAGTATGCCATTACCGTTGCTAACAGCGACTTTGCCCAAGTGGTTATTGGCGTTATTTTACCTGTGAATGCAATTGTCGTTGTAACTTTGCAATATACGGTCGGCAAACGGATCACTCCAGATAATTTAAGAAAATTAATGACATTAGGTAGCCTATTTTTCATTTTAGGATTAGCAACCTTTATGTATTCTCATGAAAATTTATACCTTTGGGCTCTTGGCGCCTTTATTTTCACTCTAGGTGAGTTAATCTATGCCCCTGGAGAATATATGTTAATTGATAGTATTGCCCCTGACGGAATGAAGGCCAGTTATTTTTCGGCTCAATCTCTAGGGCTACTTGGTGGTGCATTTAATCCGATGTTAACAGGAGTTGTACTAACTGAACTTCCACCCTATTTTATTTTCATTATTCTTATGTTTATTACATTTTTAGCCTGGCTATCCATGTTAAATGGAATGCGTCTAAGAAAAAAACAATTATTAGTTGTCTGACCCCTCGCATTTTCTCCATCGAAAACTATTTTCAGTGGAGAAAATACCCTATCTATAGTTTCTTTGCCCTTTCTCTCGAAGGAATAACTAAAACAATAGCCGAGCTCAATAATACAATAATCATGATTATAGAAACGTTAAGATAATTTTTTGCAAAGAGTAAAGAAAAGATTGGTAATGCAGATAATAAAATTAAGTTGTTAACACTTTCGGATATAGACAAGATAAAACCTTTATTCTCTGCACTTTTTCTTGCTAACATTGCTGTACTTATCGGTGATGCTAGGCCCAACATCCCCCCTAAAACAGCCAAGCATAATCCATGACTAATTAACGAAAGCCACCCACTGAGAAATAAAGTAATCGTAACCATAATTATTAAAATAATAACCACGAGTTTTGTATTATTTGATGCTTTAATTTTTTCAATTTTTGTAACTAAGCCATTACCACATAATAGCCCAATTCCAAATAATCCCATTAAGCTACCGACCTCCACACTTTCTAAGTAGGATCGTTGCCTTAATATTTCACCTGCAAGCAAAAACATACAAACCGACACGCCATTCCATATGCTTTTAGCTAATATGAATCTGACAATACCTACGTGCTTAATCGCTTTAAAAGATAATTTTCTTCCGATCGTTTTTTGAGAGTGCGGTAGCGTAAATAACGCTATGATAAATACCAATAAGCATCCTATTGCGGTATATACAAATGGAGCATACCAAGCAAAATATTGAACTAATACCCCTGCAATGATAGGCCCTGTAATAATACCGACTGTCATTCCCATCATAATACTCCCCATTGCTATAGCCTGTTGACTTTCACTAATTACATCAGCAACAAGGGCAAAGATAACGGGAACAAGTGCGGCAGAAGCCAATCCACCGAGCCCCCTTAAAACTAGAGCAATCAATAAATTAGGCGCAAAAATGATAGCTAAACTGTCGAGCGATAATAACAAGAGAGCCGTGAGCACAATTTTACGCCTGTCAATTCTATCTGATAAGAAACCAATAATAGGAGCAGCCAAGGTATAGGCCAAAGCATAAGCCGATATCAGCCAAGTAATCTGTTCGGGCTGAACATGAAACACAATTGCTAACGGCGATATAATAGCCGACAACATGAATTCTGCGGTGCCAACAAGGTATACCGCTACTGCAGATAAAAGCAGTAAGTAATGAGTGGAGATCATAATATTCTCGTTTTGACATACATTAAATTTCCCAATCATTGCTATGATTGAGGTTATAGCGTTTTTTTAAGAAAATGAGGGAGTTTTTTGGTAATGAGTTGCTAGGGAGCAAGTGATGTTTAACGACTGGAAATATTGAGATAATTAGTTGAGACAGTAAACTGGAAGACAAACGTGAAGAGACAGCCATTAAACCTTAAACGTTAATTAAATTCAACTAACTTATGAAAAAGTTAAATAAATATTATCTATTGTTCAGATATTTTGAATACAGAAACGAGAATTAATAGCTAATTTTATTATTTCTATGTGTTTGAATACGTAATATCTCCTATATAAATAGGCTAACTCCAGCTATTAATCGATGATTATCCGCCTCCATATCAAAAAAAACTCTCACTAGCTATTTTATAATGCACAAACAATAACAAGATAGATGCTTCCATACTTGGTTATTAAATGAATTGAAAAGAACAGTTTATTTAATAATTAAATTAAAGCATGTTTAAGCTAACGGAAGGTGTATAAACATGAATATCACGACTCGGTTGAAATTTGTTTCATTTCTACAATTTTTTATCTGGGGATCATGGCTAGTTACTTTCGCGTCTTATCTCTTCAATACATTGCACTTCAAAGGCGGTGAAATTGGTCTGATTTTTAGTACATTAGGCATTTCAGCTTTATGTTCGCCAATTATCATCGGATTTATTGCAGATAAAATTAATAACCGAAAGCTTGTTTACGTTGCATCACATATTATTTCTGCTGTATTTTTAATCGCTATGGCTCATAGTCATTCAATAACCCTGCTATTTATTATGACATTAGTTCATCTAATGTTTTATATGCCAACTATTTCTGTTTGTAATAGCATTGTTTTTGAAATGTTGAGTGCCAAGAAACTCGATTCTGATGTCTATTTCCCCAAAATACGAGTTTACGGTACTGTAGGCTTTATTGTCGCTATGTGGACAATTAGCTTATTAAAATTGGAAATGAGTTTTTATCAATTATATGTCGGCGCAATTGCATCGGTTGTGCTCAGTATTTTTTCTGTATTCTTTATTTCAACGCAGAGCTGTAAAATTGAGAAAAAAGGAGAAAAATCCAGCTTTAGTTGCCAAAATATTATTTTACTATTTAAAAAAGGAAGAGTAGCAGTATTCTTATTTTTTGCCATGCTATTGGGATCTGTCTTACAAATTACCAATACCTTTGGCGTCCCCTTCTTACAAGATATGGCATTAATGCCCGAAGCTAGAGGCTCTATTTTTTCTGAATATCCCACTATCTTTTTATCAATATCGCAATTTTCTGAAATCATCTTCATTTTGCTTTTACCTCTGCTACTCAAAAAGTTCAAAATTGAAACCATCTTATTCATGAGTATGATTGCGTGGATTTTACGATTAGGTTTATTTGCCTATGGTGATTTCACTGTAATTGGTACCATCGCTTTATTTTTGTCCATGGTTGTATACGGCTGCGCATTTGATTTCTTTAATATCGCTGGCGCACTATTTTTGGAAAAAGAAATTGCTCCCGAATTTAGATCGACAGCTCAAGGTGTATTCACCACATTAGTTAACGGTTTTGGTACTTTTTTAGGTGCTGTATTATGTGGTTGGGTTATCGAATTAAATACGGTCAATGGCGTGGTGGATTGGAAAACTTTCTGGATGATTTTTACGGGGTACACGGCTAGCTTCACTCTTATTTATTTGGTTTACTTGTTTTATTCTAAAAATAGCCAACCAAAAACGACTATTTAACAACTGATAGCCCCCTTATTCATTAGACATATTTACAGAATAAGGGGCTTTATATTATTTTAAACTTGTGACTTTTAATGCTTCCCCTAATATTTTAATTGCATTGCGTCGCCTTGCGATTAATGGAAGCGCGTAATTTATTCGTAAATGATTAAGGAAACATCCACCAGTCGAGAAATGTTCCCCGGTTAGAACAGTGACTTTATTACGATGTAGAATATCGAGTAATTTACGATTATCAACCGGTAGATGTTCAACCCACAATGAAAATCCTCCTTGTGGCCGCGAAATACGAGTATTAACAGGAAAATGGGTTTCAACTAACTCTTTATATTGGCATTGTAGTTCACTATAATGCTGTCTCATTCGGCGCAAATGCAAAAAATAATGCCCTTCCTTTAAGAAGTTCGCCATAACTTGCTGCATAAAAATCTCACCAGAGCAGTGAGATAAATATTTTAAATGCAGAACTTTCTCTTTATATCTCCCGGGGATTATCCACCCCGTACGAGTACCTGGTGCAACCGTTTTTGAAAAAGAACTACATAAAATTACATGTCCATTGTTATCTAGCGATTGTATTGTCGAAGGCCTTGGATACTGATACGCCAACCCTGCGAGGCAATCATTTTCAATTACTGTTCCATGATATTTTTCAACAATATTCAATAAACGTTGTTTGTTATTATCAGGCATGATACAGCCCATTGGGTTATTGCAACTCGGCGTCACAACAACTGCTTTTACTTCCCAGCGTTCGAATGCTTCCTCTAGCCTATCGAGGTCTATTCCAGTTTCAGGGTCAATAGGAATTTCAATAATTTTCCGACCTAAGCCATACAACGTTTGTAACAATCCTGGAAATGTTGGCGATTCAACTGCAATAACATCATTACCTTGTGTACACGCTTGCAAAGCGATTGATAATGATTGATGACCACTCGTCGTGGTCACAATATCATCAGGCGTAAACAGATGACTATCATCGGAAATTAAATGAATTTGTTCTCTTAAGGACGCTAGCCCTTGCAAGCTATCATATTCCAGAGTTAGGGAAAGTTTACGACGTGCAACCATGGTCATTTCTTGCCATAGTGGCTCTAAACTTTTATCTTCTATATTAGGGACGGCACAAGATAATGATGTCACACCATGCCGCTCAGATACACGCAGAAAATCCATTGTTGGATTCCATTGAGCAACTTGGACAGGTTTTTGAATATAATTTGCCACTTTAGGCAAAAGAGCTTCTGTTTTTTCTGGTATCACAAAATACCCTGATTTAGGTACTGCATAAATCAGTTGTAAACGTTCCAGCTCACGGTACGCGAGTTGTGCAGTAGTGATGCTGACTTGATGAGTGCGCCCAATATCCCTCACTGACGGCATCTTTTCACCGCTAAGAAACTCACCTTGTTTAATTTTTTCCTGTAGTTCTTGTGCTATTTGTTTGTACAGTAACACATTATAAACCCTTCTCATTTTCCCATAGGGATAATGTAATACAAAAATGACTGAATTTGATCTGTATTTTGCAAAAAAACAAATCTGTCACTTTTTTAAAAATGTTCGCCATGCAATTCTAAATATAAATTCGTACTTTATTAGGAATATTTATGGAATATGAAAAAAACACAAGAGGAAAGCCATACCCTAAATTCATCTTATTACAACCTATTGTTTGGATATTTAAGAAAGCAAATACTTTTATTCGAGAAAAAAGACGTGAAAAATATAAAGGACAAAAAATATAGCATTATTATCAACCGTATAAAAAAACATATTACCTGGATAGTTTTTAATGGGTTTGTAATGGGTTTTTCACATATCAATAAATGAAAATAGCTACTTCTAAAAATAATATTTTAGTTTTAGATATCATATTGTATTTACTAATACAGCACCCATTATATATTAATATAGGTGCTGTTAATCTTAAATATTCTAGCTAAAGTAATTTATTAGACATAATGATATGAAAACTATGGCCACCCATGATTTTCTTAGCTATCATTAACTATTATCTGCCTTATACTGGGCTTCTTTTAGCAATAGCGCTTGTTTTCGATCAATGCCCCAACGATAGCCTGAAAGATCACCATTACTTCTAACCACTCGATGACACGGAATAGCGACAGCTAACATATTTGCACCACAGGCATTAGCTACCGCTCTGACTGCACTAGGCTTGCCAATTTTCTCTGCAATATCTCTGTAGCTTACCGTTTCTCCTAATGGAATATTTCGTAAAGCTTGCCAGACGCGCTGTTGAAATGCAGTACCTTGAATGTCTAATGGTAAATTTAAACCAATTTCAGGTGCCTCGATAAAACCCACTATCTGAGCTACCAGTTGTTCAAAACCGTCATCTCCTCCAATCAGCTCTGCTTTTGGGAATTTATCCTGTAAATTATTCAATAACTGCTCAGGGTCATCCCCTAATAAAATAGCACAAACACCTATCGGACTTTGTGCAACGAGTAGTGTCCCCAATGAGCAAACTGCAAGAGCAAAATAAATTTTATTACCACCGCCACCTGATTTCCATTCACTTGGTGTCATACCTAATCGTTTAGATGAAGCTTCATAAAAGCGACTATTTGATTGATAACCCGCATCATAAATAGCGTCAGTTATTCGTTTTTTTTCTTGGAGCTGTCGTTGCAATGCTTTGTGGCGAAAAGCATCCCCGTATGCCTTTGGGGTTAACCCGGTTTGTGCTTTAAATAAACGATGTAAATGGTAACGGCTCATACCAATATAATCAGCTAAACTTGCCAGACTCACCGCTTGCTCCTGCAGTTCAATATAACGGCAAGCTTTTTCAATTTGTTCTTGGTAAAATTGGGCTAATCGTGAATTTTCTGCTCGAAAACGTTTTCCAGCACGATAGCCTTGTTTAATCGCTTGCTGTTCACTATCGAAAAATTCAACGTTATTTCTATTTGGTAAACGCCCAGCCGCAGAAGGATGGCAATAAATAGCTGATGTTTTTACACCGTAAATAAAATGACCATCTGCGGCTTTATTTCGTTCAATTACCGCTTGCCATCTCTGTTCCGGTGTTTTCCACAAATTTTTAGCTGTCATCATGCCACCCTCCGCTAGATAATTACATTAATTATGGCAAATTTCAGTACCAAAAAACTCCGAACATTGCTTTTTAATTCAGATTGTATTTATCCAGTGCGATAATCCTTTTAATTTATTGAACTGTAACTTTATGATAATCATCAGTTGAATAAATGTAATTAAATTAGTCATATGCAATTTCAGCTTCTACTTTAATATCGGATTTTTTGCGAAAAGAAACCAGAATAACCAAAATACCTAAAACAGCAACGAGTGCTCCCATAAAACTAATCATTGAATAGCTATACCCGTAGGATAAAACTACCCCTCCAATTGCTGCACCTATAGCATTTCCTAAATTAAATGCCCCAATATTAACGGAAGAAGCTAAGGCTTGAGCCCCTGTAGCTGCATTCATAACTAACATTTGAATTGGTGGTACAATACCAAAACTAAAAATACTCCATATCATTAGGCCGACACCCGCACCAAAAGCATTTATCGCAATAAATGGGAATATAGCCATACTTAATGCCAACATAATGAAAAATATTATTAAAGTGCCAAAGAGCGACTTATCTGCAAATAATCCACCAATATAGTTACCAATAGTAAAACCTACACCAATAATCACTAACATCATCGTGATCATTTGGTCTGAAGCCTGAATAAAACTCATTAACATTGGTGTAATATAGGTATACAGCGTAAACATTGCACTTGCACCTAAGACAGTAGATAACATGCCTAACAGGACTTGAGGGCGACGTAAAATACGCAATTCACTTTTTACATTTACTTTTGTCCCCATTAGGTTACTTGGTAAAGCCCAAATTAAACTAATAATCGTCAGAATGCCTAAAATTGAAATTAAATAAAATGCCTGCCTCCATCCCACAACTTGTGTTAATTTCGTCATCAGAGGTACTCCTCCGATATTGGCTATTGTTAGCCCCATAAACATAGCCGCTATTGCACTTGCTTGTTTCCCCGGAGGAACCACACTTGCCGCAACAATTGCACCTAATCCAAAAAATGCGCCATGATTCAAACTCGTCACGAATCGTGAAAGTGACAGTGTCACTAAATCAGGTGACATTGCCGATAATACATTCCCAACAGTGAAGATCGACATCAAAAATACTAGTGCTACTTTAGGCCGCTTTTTTACCAATAATAGTGTCATAATAGGAGCGCCAACCATAACGCCAAGGGCATAAATAACCACTATCACACCCACAGATGGAATACTTTCTTGTATATTATCAGCAATATAAGGAAGCATTCCCATTGGCGAAAACTCTGTTGCTCCAATAGCAAAAGCCCCTATTGCTAATGCTAGTAATGCCGTGTTAATTCTCATATAAAAACCTTATTGAAATAATTTATTAACATTTTTATTAATGAGCAGAATTTTTTCACATTGATACTCAATGAAAAAGGCGTTAAGGTGAAAATAACTTTTGCCGGATATGCAATAATGAAAATAACTTTTGAAGAGCTTCAAGCCTTTATTAGCGTTGTAGATTGTGGTTCTATCACCGCATCTGCAGAACAATTAAACATGACGATATCGACAGTAAGTCGTTTATTACTCAGGCTTGAAGAAAAAATAAATACGACGTTAATCTACCGAACAACTCGTTCGATTAAACTCAGTGATGAAGGTGCTGCATTTTTGCAGAAATCGCGAAAAATAGTTGAACTAGCTCAAGAAGCTGAAGATATGCTATCAATACGGCAAGCTATTCCTTCAGGTAAATTACGTATAGATGCATCAACCCCCTTCCTTACACATGTTATTGCCACGTTGATCCCACAATTTTATGCACTTTATCCGCAAATCGAACTTGAAATCCATAACTATGAAGGGATTACTAATCTATTAGAAAAACGAATTGATGTTGCATTTCGTATTGGCACACTCAAGGATTCATCACTCAATGCTACTTTACTGGGCTTTAGCCAGAAACGTTTAGTTGCTAGTCCTTCCTATTTAGAAAAATATGGCGTACCACAGAGCGTTGATGAATTGAAAAAACATTGCCTATTAGGTTTTACTCATCCAGAGTCCTTAAATACATGGCCTATTACGTCGCATGATGGACAGTTATTAAAAATTACCCCCGATATTGCAGGCGCCAGCGGTGAAGTTTTATTTCACCTTGCCATTCAAGGTGCTGGAATTTTATGTTCTGCTGATTTCGTCACGCAAGACGCTTTCGCAAGTGGGGAGTTAGTACAAGTGTTAACAAAAGAAACCATTGAGATCCGTCAGCCCATAAATGCAGTTTATTACCGTAACCAAGCTGTTTCGCCACGGCTGCGCTGTTTTATTGAGTTTATAAAAAAGTACTCAACAAAAATTGAACCATACTAATGTTATTTATTTCCCTGCTCTCTTTGTGCAACTCGTTTTTTAAATCCCGTTAATGTCATTCCTGTATGCCGTTTAAAATAGCGGCATAAATAGGATGTATCTTCAAAATTTAATTCATCAGCAATTTGCTTAATGGACAGATTACCAACTTCTAATAATGCTTTTATTTCTAGAATAACTTGCCTATCAATTAATACTTTTGGCGGGTCATTAAAGAAACTTTGACTAATCTTAGATAAGTAAAATGGCGTAATAGACAATTTTTCAGCATAGAATTTTACTTCTTTATATTGTTTACAGTAAATTGTAATTAAGTCCCAAAAACGCCAGCATAGTTGCTCTTGGCGGCTTTTATTTTCTGGTTTACTAAATGTGTGTTGAGTATGATGATTAATTTCTAAAAATAAATTTTGCAAATGATTTTTTAACTGTAATAACCCATGTTCGCCCCAGTTATGTACTATAGCTAGCAGAATATACCTCCAGTTTTCAAGTAGCTCCACTTTTCCTAATGGCGTTGAAATAACAGGAAAATCATTAAAAAAAGCAAACAGTTGACGTGGTAATGCATAAGCAATTTCTGTTGCTAACTTTTTATCAATCAACCAATATTCCAAACGAAAATTACGTGATTTGGCTTGCAGCATTGCAAAGGAGTCATCATATAAAACGATAATATCGTTTTTACGTACCGGGTGCCGTTTAAAATTAATATTGAATACTGCATGTCCTTGCTTGCATATACAAACCGTCACATAAGATGTCTTAATTGGTTTACATTGCATTTCATCCATATTGCTTTCACCAATCCGAATGGCTTCAGGCAAATCAATCTGATAATTTTTTAAATGCTGCATGATTATTGTGCTTTAATTTGCTTCATATGACGCAAGCATAACAAAAAAGTTGCCATAAGTACCCAAAATGAACAAGTTACGCCCTTATTTTATTTCCATAAATACCTAAAATGGTCTCCAAGTTTAAAAACACCTTACGAAGAGACTAGAAAATGGTACTTACAACAAATAGGTTAGTATTGCGTCCTTGGCAAGAAACAGATGCCGCTGATTTATATTTCTATGCAAGAGATGAAAGAGTTGGCCCAATCGCAGGTTGGCCAGCTCATAAAAGTGAAGAAGAGAGTCTTTCTATCATCAAGAATATTTTTATGCGTGATGAAATTTACGCTGTAACGTTAAAAAATGAAAACCAAGCTATTGGTCTGATTGGATTATCATTTAGCCATGAAAGTAATTTCCCCATTGGGGAAAATGATGCAGAAGTTAGTTATTGGATTGGTGTACCCTTCTGGGGTAAAGGCCTTATACCAGAATCAATTAACGCCATCATGCACCATGCATTCACTAATTTAAAATTAGATAATTTATGGTGCGGTTACTTTCAAGGTAACGAACAATCTAAAATTGCCCAAGAAAAATGTGGCTTCAAATACTATGCAACTCTTGAACCTCAATTTATTGAATTAATTGGTGAAACTAAGACAGAAGATGTCAGTAAAATAACCGCTAAAGAGTGGCAAGCTCGACAGTAATATTTGATTCCATCTATACATATGGCCAGCATTTATCTGTTTGGCCTTTTTCTTATTAATTTATTGTCACAACTCATTTCAAGCTGAATAAAATTATTCTACCGTGTTCCTATTAATGCTATGATTTTTCGATAATTATAAAATTCATACTTTCACTAGGATCACAGGTAAACACATGCAGGACTATGGTATTTGGACCGTTATTACCCCCATTGTGACGATAATTTTGGCGATATTAACTCGCCAAGTCATGCTTTCATTAATGTTAGGAATACTCGTTGGTTTTACTGTTATTCATGACCACAATCTACTATTAGGTGTGCAAGGTACCGTTGATGGTATTATTGATACGTTTTCATCGGCGGGGAATACGCGAACAATTGTCTTTATGGTCATGATTGGTGGGATCATGAGACTTGTTGTCGTTACAGGCGGAGTTCGCGCTCTAGTTCAGTTACTCACAAATAAAACAAAACTGATTAAAAACCGTAAATCTACTCAATTGCTCGCCATTATCATTACCTCTCTTATTTTTATTGAAAGCTCTATTAACCAGCTAGTAGCCGGAGCTTCAACTAAGAATCTCGCACGACAATATGGCGTTGCCCCTGAAAAAATGTCCTATATTATCCAAACGGCGTGTGTTTCTGTTTGTTCCTCCGCCATTATTAATGGCTGGGGAGCGGTAATAATGGGGTTAATCGGGGTACAAATATCCCAAGGGCTGATTCAAGGTGAACCTTTTGATATTTTAATTACTTCGATTGGATACAACTTGATGGCATGGCTATCCATTATAACTATTCTATTCTATGTATTTACTAACGTTTCATGGGGCCCCATGAAAAAAGCGGAAGAAAAATATCAACAGAATTTCATTGCAGGGAATATTTCCCAATTACAAAGCCAAGATAGCGAAGAAGAGATTATTGACCATCCTAATGCTCATTCCTCATTAAACTTTTTTATTCCTATTTTATCGACGGTGTTAATGGTACCTATTGCTCTGTATATTACAGGCGACGGTGACTTTAGCAAAGGAAGTGGATCGACTTCCGTATATTGGGGTGTCATGTTTGGTACAGTGGTTTCTTTCTGTTGGTTTGTCGGCCGACGCCTATTAAATATTGATGCGTTCTTCAAAGAGTTGTTTATCGGTTATGCCAACATGCTAAAAATTAGTTCAATTATGATTTTAGCATTCTTAATGGGAAATGTTTCTGCTGAGTTAAATACAGGTGCTTATATTGCTGAAGTTACTCAGGGCGTTATGGCGCCAGGGTTTTCTATTGGCTTTATCTTTATAATTAGCGCCATTATGTCTTTAGCAACAGGTACCTCTTGGGGAACTTTCGCTATAATGATCCCTATCGGAGTTCAATTAGGCCTGTCTGTAGGAATGCCTGTTGAATATATGATAGGTGCAGCAATTTCTGGCTCAATATTTGGTGATATGACCTCTCCAATCTCTGCGGATGCTATTGTTGCCTCAATGGCGACAGACTGCGAACATATTGAACATATCCGAACACAAATGCCTTATGCACTTGTAACGGCCAGTGTTGTACTTGCTATTTACCTTTACCTTGGTTTCTCTTATTAATTATTGGGAGTTTAGATGTCTCTTCAACAACAATTAGTACAGTTCGCAAAAATAGATTTACTTAACGCATCGACTCCTCTTAATCGATTAAATAATTTATCGCATAAGTTTGGCCGTGAGATCTATATAAAACGTGATGATATGACCCCTCTTGCCATGGGGGGGAATAAATTACGTAAACTCGAATTTTTAATGGCCGATGCATTAGCCAAAAAAGCAAAGATTATTGTTACTGCGGGGGCAATTCAATCAAACCATGTTCGCCAAACCGCGGCTGTTGCTGCCATGTATGGGCTTGAATGCGTCGCTTTGTTAGAAAATCCAATTCAAAGTGATAACCCTAACTTTCTGCATAATGGTAATAAATTATTAACCGACTTATTTGCTACTCGTTGTGTCATGTGTGATGAATTAACTGACCCACAATCTCAAATGGAAGCACTAATTGAAACTCTTTCTCTTAAAGATGCCTATATTGTTCCTGTGGGTGGGTCAAATGTATTAGGTGCTTTAGGCTATATTCAATGTGCTATTGAGATAGCTCAACAGAAGCCAGAACATATAGAATTTGATAAAGTTATTGTTGCATCTGGGAGTGCTGGGACACACGCAGGGCTTGCCATTGGTTTGCAAGAACTATTACCACAAAGCCAAGTGATTGGCGTAACCGTTTCAAGAAAGCAGCAAGACCAAGCCCCTAAAGTCGAGAAGTTACAAACCGAGTTGGCTCAATGTCTGGCTCTAACGAAAACCCCAAAAGTACAATTATGGGATAATTTCTTTGCCCCGATGTATGGAATGCCAAACCAAAAAGGCCTCGCTGCAATCAATTTATTAGCGAGGCAAGAAGGTATTTTATTAGACCCAGTTTATACCGGTAAAGCCATGGCTGGATTAATTGACTACTTAGAAAACTCGGAAGAAAAAACTCCCGTTCTGTTTATTCATACAGGTGGAGCTCAAGCATTATTTGCTTACTCAGATATTAGCCAAACAATTAAATAATTATCAGTTAAAAGGGCTAAATTGCCCTTTTTTCTTCTTTAGTACCAAAAATGCTCTACTTTTCCTCTTCTATGACGTTTATCAATTGATTGCTATACACTGATAAAGCACAGGAGAAAACATTTATGAACCAAGTTCCCCATATACTAAGAAAAGCCACGAAACATGATGCATTATTGCTACATAAAATAGGTACGGAAAGTTATTTGCATCATTTTGCTACATTATGGAATAACCAAAATGAACTTAACACATATTTAAGTCAAGAATACAGCACAGCTAAAATCACTGCAGACCTTAATCAACAGCATATTGATTGGTATATTATTGAAAATACTAGCCCAATCGGTTTAGTAAAACTAACCTATCACTCCTGTATACCTGAAACCGATTTAGCTGGTACTTTATTAAATAAACTTTACTTTTCTCCTGGCGCTACAGGTAAAGGTTATGGAAAAATCGTATTTAAATTAATTGAAGCGCTCGCAAAACAGCAAGGTGACTCTTTGCTATGGCTAGATGTTCTCGCAAGTAACACTCGAGCAATGACATTTTATCAGTTAAACGATATGCATATTATGAAAGAAATTTTATTTACAAGCGAAACTCAGCAATCTCTTGAATATATTATGAGCAAAACACTTTAACTGAATATATTGTCACTATAGGATATTCATGAAAAATACAATTCTTATCACTGGTGCAACAGGCCAGGTTGGTCACTACCTCGTTCAATCATTACAGGAAAAAGGCTATCATGATATTGTTTTAGCGGTTAGAGATCCTGCTAAATTGAAGAACACACCTTATCGAACTGTTGTTATGGATTACGATAAGCCAGATACTATTGAAACCGCTTTACAAGATATCGACTCTGTTTTCATGATGACAGGCTATACCATTGATATGCTTGTACAAAGTAAGGTTTTTGTTGATATCGCAAAAAAATCAGCCGTGAAATATATCGTGCATTTAGGTGCCTGTGGGGACGATGACGCGCAAGTGGCACATTGGGCATGGCACCAACTTATTGAACGCTATATTGAATGGTCAGGAATACAATTTACTCACCTTCGCCCCGAATCTTATATGCAAAACTTACTGGGTTATCAAGGAGATGATAACTTGCAAAAAGGCGTCTTGCGCTCTTATTTTGGCAATGCGGTACTCAGTTGGGTAGACTGCGCCGATGTTGCTGAACTTGCGGCTTATTGCTTACTTAACCCGCAACAGCACGCAGGCCAAATTTATCGCCTTGGTTATGAAAATAGAAATTACACACAAATAGCTGAGTTATTAACAGAAGAGTTGGGGATCCCTTTCAGCTATCAGGCAGAAAATCCCGATGAATTTTGGCAACATGCCCTTAAAAATAATTTAGAGCTCGCCTATATGAAAAGTATCTATGACCATTATGTAGATTTTACTAATGGAAAATTAGACCGCTCAGGAATGGTTTTCGATAATTTTCAAACAATAACAGGCAAAGCACCGAGATCACTTAAAGAATTTATTTTAAAGCACCAAGAACAATTTAAATAAACGTAAAATAGGCCTCTACTTGGCCTATTTTTATATTATTTTTTATTCGCAATAAGTATTCCGAAAACAATTAATATTCCGCCAATAAAAATCACTGTGCTGATTTGCTCATTAAGAAATAGAGTTCCCACAATAACCGCACTCAGCGGATTTAGTGCAATAAATGCCCCTGCACCCGCAGCCCCTAATTGTGAGACCCCCTGATAATACCAGACGTAAGCTATTGCTGATCCCAAAATACCCAAATAGCCCAAACTCACTAAATCTTTTAGAGAAAATAATGATACCGTATCTAATGTGATATCGAGACACAACGACGTTACTATCAATAACAAAGTCCCAAATAACACAGCGTAAGTTACCGTATGTAATGCTCCTATTTCTTTAATAACGTTTTTACCTGTTACAGTATAAATCCCCCAACTAACTACACATCCTAGAATAGCTAGATCTCCTTTACTAACCATAAAAACATCACTGCTCGGCGCTTTATCTGATAACAAGATTATTGCCCCAACAACACATAACGTAATCCCAGCACCTTTTTTCAATGAAACCTTTTCTTGCCAAAGAAGAAAAGAAATGAACGCTATCATGGCAGGGTTAATGGCGACTAATAATGCGGCTCTTGACGCAGGAATAATTTGTAAACCATAAAAAAATAAAATTTGATAAATAAACACGCCACTGGCCCCTAATAACATAATCTGCCATAGCTGCCTTTTATTTATTCGTTTCCAACCTAATCGACCGAGTATAATGACAAGAACCAACGAAATACTGGCAAAAAGAAAACGCACCGTCGCGGATAATAACGGTGGAATTTCAGGTTGAATAACCCTACCTGCAATGAATGTTCCTCCCCAAATGACAGATACACATACCATTTGGAAAAATATAAAATTACTTGGTCGTCTTTTCATTACTGTTATATTGCTCATCCGTGTATTCCCTGTTATCAACTCATATTTCGCTTCTCTTTACATGATGGATAAGCTAACCTTAATGCTAAGTCATATCCTAATGAGCATTTACTCATGACATTAAGCCAGCTTGAAATATTCACAATTGTTGCCGAACTCAAAAGTTTTACGCTTGCAGCAATGAAATTAAACATCTCTCAATCGGCCATTTCACACGCAGTAAAATCCCTTGAAAAAGATCTTGGTGTCGTGTTATTTACTCGAGAGCAAAATCAAACCACGTTAACTGAGATAGGAAAAAAACTCTTATTAAGAGCTCATAATATGCTCAACATTCAGGAGGCGATGAAGCAAGAAGCATTTGCTGCAAATGGTCTGAAGGCGGGTATTTTGCGAATTGGTTCTTTTGGTCCCGGGTCATCTTTAGGGCTCCTACCGCCATTACTCGATAAGTTTCGCCAAAAATATCCATTGATAAATATTATGGTTGATGAAGGTGATGATGAAACCGTTACGCAGTGGTTACAAGAAAAACGAATTGACGTTGGTGTTGTCGTTCTACCCGATGAACGCTTTGATACGTTTAAAGTCAAAGATGACCAAATGGTTGCTATACTGCCATTAGGCCATCCTCTGGCAAATGAACCTTCTATTTCTTTGAAACAGCTTTGTGATTACCCATTTAATTTAACCCAAGCAGGTTCTGGAAAAATCGTTCTAGATTTATTTCATTCACAAAAATTAACGCCAAAAATTCAATTTAAGACAAAGCAATTGCTAAGTACTTTTACACTCGTAGCTCGGGGAGAAGCAATTTCTATTGTTGCACAATTAGCAATTCCTGCTCATCTTCAAGACATCGTGATTAAACCCCTTAACCCACCGGTTAAGCGTAGTATTGCTTTTGCTGTTAATAACGAAAACCAAGCATCACCCGCAACGAAGGCATTTTTACAAATTGCCAAAAAACTATATTCGTGATCAGTCAATGCTATTTAGCAACTGGTAAGTGATTACGTATAAATATTGCTCGGTTGGGTAAATCTCTTTGATAAGCGCTTTCAACGTCTCTAGACTCATGGCTTCTTGCTTAGCATGGTATTCAGAAATGTCATCATAAGAAATTGGCTCTACCGACAATATTTTAATATCAGTATAATATTCACCTGTTTCCAGCGCGTATACCTTCACAATAGTCCCAGGAATATAATGGCTTTCGCTTTTATCACGGATAGTGATAATTTTTTTACCGGAAACCACCAATGGAAGTAAACGCTCAAAAAAGGTTATCGTGTCAGGGGCGTTATTCATAATATCTCTCTTATTTCTTATGCAATGCCTTTGTTAGGAGCCCCTATTTTCTTATAAACCTAATAAATTGCAATAAAATGGTTCTTTTTGTGCTTCCAATTTTACGAACACTATAGTGAACACTCAGTTTTATATACAATCAAACTATAAAAATATTATCTACTACAATAAATTGAGTACACATAATGAATAACAATGAAAATTTGTTCTATCAACAAGAACACTATTTTTGGGCTGCAATATGTGCAAATGCGGTGAAAATCAGCAACCAAACTAGTGCTTATTTTTCTGAGCTGCCATTACCTATATTTAATTATATTTATCTCCACCAAGGGGCTCTCATTTCAGATTACGAAAAGGCCGAAGCGTTATTCAAACAGCAAGCTAAACCTTATGTATTGGTTGTTCATGAACAGGTACTTTCAGCATTTGAGACGGAAATAGCGACACGTGGATTAATCGCAGATGGTGAATCAACCGCAATGATTTTGCCGCAAGAGGCTTTATCACAATACAATTCACCACCACAGCTTAATTCTGGTTTTCAGGTAGCACTGAGCAATGATCAACTGAAAGATTGGGCTCAGCCTTTAATTACAGCATTCCCTGTCGATTCTGATACAGATGAAAGTGACTCAACTGTTACCGACGAGTATATTCGTTATCACCAGAGAGCGCTTGATAAACAAACTAATATGGTGCATTTAGTCTTATTTGCAGATCAGCAACCAGTCTCAACCTTAACTATGACATTTAATAATCAAACAGCTCGACTTGATGATATTGGTACTGATATTCAATACCAAGGTAAAGGGCTAGCGACTTTACTTATTAAACATGCGCTATACCTTTGCCATCAGCAAGGGGTTAAACAGTGTGTATTGGAGTCATCCAGTGAAGGGTTATCTATCTACAAAAGACTGGGGTTTGAACCTATATTTAATTACTACAGCTATATTGCAGAGTGATTTTATTAAATGCATCTTAATAACCGAGGTGCCTAATTGTTCGGGGGTGACATAATAATGGGAGTAATTCCACTAATATATCCACTTTATTTTGTCACCGTTTGGTACCAATGTTGAATATCTGTCACAATTTGTTCTGTCTGCAATTGCCCATTTTTATCTTTGAAAAAATGGTCTAAATCTTGATATGCTCGATAACTAACATGGGGATTACGGATTTGTTGCATCATATTATCTGTACCATGAGCATCCACATTGGTATCTGCCATTGTTTGTATCACTAAATGTGGAGTTTTGACTGACTGGATAAGTTTTGAATTATCAATGGTAAGCATCTCATACCACCATTTTGAACCATGTCCACTGACAAATTGGTCGTTATTTAATTGCTTTTGTTTTATCGCTTCTGCAAATTGTTCAAAACCTTCTTTTGAGTTTGCAACCTCTTCTTTAGGTGTATTATTTTCAATACTGTACAATACGTCATTGATAAAATATTGACCACCAACATTCAATGCAACGGATGCGGTAATAAAGTTTTCTTGAGAAACAATTAAATTAGTCACCAACGCACCTTCACTTCCGCCTAATAGTACGATGTGTTGGTAATCATTTTTCAATTTTTTTAATACCGCTATATAATTATTGGCACGTTCTAATGGCGAGTCTTTTGACATATAGTCAACAGGACATTCTTCTTCCGAAGCTTCTTCATCATTAGTCCCCACCTGACTGTTTAGCCCTGTTTTTTCAACTAATAAAATGTCATTATCAGGAAATACAACACCGAAATTTTTCAGCATGTTTGGGTTATTAATGACGCTTTTACAATCTGAGCCTTGTAATAAAACTAATAAATCCTTTGATTTTTCTGCTTGCTTTTGGATTAAGTAATAGTTTATTTCTTCGCCTGCTAAGTGAAGAGTTTGCATACTCACAGGTAAATCCTGAGCAAATATACTTAACGAATAAGTCGAAAATAACAAAGCAGCAATTTTTAATTTCATCATACACTCATCATGTTTTGTAAGGGTCTTTCGACGATATTATATTGAGTTTTTTATAACAAATAGCACCTAAAATGCCCTCACGATATAAGATAAACGTTAGATATAATGGCCTATGCTTGTGCGATCTTTATTGCCATATTAGTAAACAAGTCAGCCGTTTGTTTATTCAATTCTGTTGTCATAACTAAGATTGAAATTTGATCACAATTGGCAATCTTATACCTCGCGACCCCGGGTAACTTGTCCGCGGTCACTCCCATAATAACTTGATTACTGCGCTCAAAAAGGATTTTCTTAAATTTAGATTCTTCATAATCGAATATCGAGACCCCCATTTGTGGATCTAAAGCACAGCCACCAATAAAGCATTGGTCAAAATGAATTTGGTTTATTTGATTTACTGCAGAAATATCAATGCTCGCGCCAACTTGGCGGTTTAATTTCCCACCAATTAAAATCACTTCATATAGTGGTTTTTTCATTAATTCCAATGCTATTGATGGAGAGTGAGTCACAACCGTTAACGATAGTTCTGAAGGTAAATAACGAGCGATTTCTAAGTTAGTTGAACCTGAATCAATAAAAATACAGGTATTTTGTTTGACTAGTTTATTGCAAGCCTTCGCTATTTTGATTTTTTCATCTTGGTTTTGTGTCGTTCTCTGCTCGAATGTGCCCTTTTCCTCAAGCATACTGACCGCGCCACCATGGACTCGGCTGCAAACGCCTTCTTGTGCTAATTCATTTAAATCCCTACGAATGGTATGCTCTGAAACTTGCATTTCACGGGCTAAAATCGTGCAAACCACTCGCCCTTCATCTTGCAGTAGCTGGCGAATTTTATTTTGCCTTTGTTCTGGAAAAGCGACATAATCGAGCATGGAATTCCTCATTAACTATTTTTATCAATCATAATCGAGCAAGAAAAGATGTCAAACACTATCTTGTTCAAGCACTCGAGGACAACTAAATGGCGCACTCTCCGTTACCAGATAGCTTTTTCTTACATGAGCTTGCAAATACTGCCGGTAAAATTTCCCTTGAATACTATCGAACACATGAACTCAGCGTTATTGCAAACAAACCCAAAGAGAACTATCGCTTCGACCCGGTCACTCAAGCAGATAAGCTAGCAGAAAAAGCCATGCGAGAACTGATATCCAAACATTACCCAACGCATTCTATCATGGGTGAAGAGTATGGAATAACGGGAACTGGTCCCATTCAATGGGTGCTTGACCCCATTGATGGAACCCGCCCTTTCCTTTGTGGTCTTCCTTTATGGGCAAACCTGATAGGTCTAACTGAGCATGGCAAAGCGGTTATGGGGATGATGAGCCAACCCTATATTGGCGAACGCTTTTGGGCAGACCAACACGGAAGCTGGACCAGTAGCTCTCACGGGCAATATCGCTTATCTACTCGCAAGCAAGTCAAACTCGAGCAAGCCATTTTGCATACCACATCACCAGAACCTATTGCAGCACGGCCAGACATTCATTTTATGGCGCTGGAGAAACAGGTACTTATGACTCGCTATGGAGGAGAATGCTATGCAATGGCAATGTTAGCAGCGGGTAGAATCGATATTTGTGTCGAATTCGCACTGGAACCTTATGATATTGTTCCACTAATCCCTATTATAGAACGTGCGGGTGGCATAGTGACTACATTGGATGGCAACCGAGCCGAAGCTGGCGGTGCCGTTGTTGCAACGGGCTGCCCATATCTTCATGAACAAATTCTGACCATCTTAAATACAGGTAGTTAATTTTATTTTTTAAGAAGTACTATAAAATGCAATCTACTCAACAAGTTAATAGCCATAGATCTTTAATACCCGCTAAAAGGGAGCAAATTTCTACTCGAATTATTTTTTTTATTGCTGGTTTTGTTACCGCTGCTTGGGCAGCCATTGTTCCTTATGTCAAACTTAACACAGGGGCAAATGATGCTACCCTTGGCATGCTGCTATTATGTTTTGGTGGAGGGGCACTTATTGCGATGCCAGTGACTGGAGCATTAGCTGCCAAGTTTGGCTGCCGCCGCTTAATGGTTTTTTCCACCATCGCCTTTAGTTTGTTATTCCCCGTTTTATCCTCTTTATCGCAAGTTAACTTTATCATTATTGCCTTATTATTATTTGGGATTTTCATTGGTTTAACGGATTGCGCGATGAATATTCAAGCAGTGATTGTTGAAAAATCATCTGATAAACCAATCATGTCTGGTTTTCATGGTTTTTATAGTGTCGGTGGCATCGCGGGTGCAGGTACCATGAGTTTAGTTTTGCTACTTGGTGCTTCCGCAACAATGTCATCAATCATCATTTCAGTTGTTGCAGTGGTTTTGTTAGCTATTTGCTATAACGGTTTAATCCCTTACGCTAATGCCCCAACTGGCCCGCTTATCGCTATCCCAAAAGGCGTTGTTTTGGTGATTGGCATCGTCTGTTTTGCCGTTTTTCTTGCTGAAGGCGCAGTACTTGACTGGGGCGCTGTATTCTTAATTGAACACCATGGATTAAAAGAGACTTTAGGCGGTTTAGGGTTTGCTGCTTTTGCTACAACCATGACTATTGGCCGATTACTGGGCGACAAAATTGTTATGCGAGTCGGTTCCGCACGTGTCGTATTTTTAGGTGCTTTACTTGCTTGCCTCGGTTTTGTTATTGCTGTTTTATCTCCTCATCTCATATTGGCCATCATGGGTTTTGCATTAGTCGGTGCGGGTTCATCTAATATAGTACCAGTGATGTTTTCTGCTGTAGGGAAGCAAAAAACGATGCCAGAGGCTCTTGCCGTACCCGCAATTTCTACTTTAGGCTATTTAGGTATTTTGGCGGGACCAGCTGCTATTGGTTTTGTTGCCTTCCAACTATCGTTGGCGACTGCATTATTATTAATCTCTGCACTATTAGTTATTATTGCTTTTGTGACTCGTTTTATCCGTGTTTAATTTTTTAGTCTCATTGGGCTACTAGGTTGTAGCCCTATTCTACGTTTTCTGTCATCAATTGTTCGTATCTGATAAAAATGGGTGTAATCGTGCTTTATTTATAGGTTTCATCTATATAATTATTCATTAAACTATTAAAATCCTTTCTAATTTTCCTGCTATCGATTTCCTTGTAAACACTGAGGCTTAATGGACCCGACTCATAAAAAAAATATTATTATTATTGGAGCTGGTTTTGTTGGTACAACATTAGCTTGGTATTTATCAAAACAATCTGATAAGCAGGTCATTTTGCTTGATAAAGCACACGCAGGCCAAGGTGTCACACAGCACGCTTTCGCTTGGTTGAATGTGTCATATGGAAGGCCTGATGCCTATAGTCAACTGCGCCAACAGGCGCTTGTTGCATGGCATGAACTCGATGAACACACTGATGGAAAGTTAAATATCCAGTGGACAGGTGCTCTCAGCTGGCAAGAAACAGATTCAGCAACTGCAGAATATGTCTACCACCACCAACAGAGTGGATTTAATGTCGAATTATTGGACAAGTCAACCGTTCACAAGATGGAACCTTGCTTATCTGTTTTACCTGAACTCGCTGCATTTTGCCCAGATGAAGGTAGTGTTGACCCCATTCATGCAACAAAAACGCTATTATCCTTTGCTATTGAACAAGGCGTTATTTACTTACCTGAGCAGGAAGTTCAAGCTATCTTGCAGGAAGGTGGACGCATCATTGGCGTAAAGACTCAAACAGATACTTTTTTGGCTGAACAGGTTATCGTGACTGCGGGTACAGACGCGACTGCACTTATGCAATCGCTACATGTTGAATTACCTGTTATAGCCTCTCCCTCTATCATTGTGCATATCAATGGCTCCACCGAGCAAACATTGGTTCAACATATCATTTCGACACCACAAATGGAGCTACGGCCAGCAGGTTCAGGTAAAATACTCTGTGCTGAAGACTATATTAGTGAAAAACCTGAGCACAATGCGGTGGCTATCGCACAAAACGCCCTTACAACGATTAAAAATTCATTTATAGGTAGTCATACGTTAAATCTTGAAAACGCTTTCATAGGAATGCGACCTATGCCTAAAGATGAGATGCCAATTGTCGGAAAAGTTGCTGATTTCGAAGGTTTATATATTATCAGTATGCACGCTGCGATCACGCTAGCGCCTTTGATATGCCAATTGGCTCAAGATGAAATCTTGCATGGAATAGAACAAGCTGCCCTTGGCCCATATCGATTAACTCGTTTTGTATCAGGTAACTGACAAATGAATATTCCGTTGTACTATTTAAGACATTATCAATCGATTGAAAAAACGTTTTGGACATCTATTTGTGAACATAGTATCCAGATTGCACAACACACAATATGCTATTTAACGCCCCTTAATTCGCCGGCGTTTAACTTCATTTATTTGCAGCCTGACTCGACCAGTCACGCCTTTATGCAGGCTCACAACCTGTTTGTTTCACAGAAGAAAAACCATACCTTAGTGATCCCCGAAGAGATGCTCCCGCAGGTGGTTAATGAAGCCGAATCTTTAGGGTATAAACGTGACAGCGTCACTACTGCGATGGCATTAACCTTAGCGAAGCAAAATGAAGTTGAACTGCCTGATAACCAAGTCGATATCGTCTTAGCGAATCACGATTTGTCCTTGTGGGCAAAGCCTCTGGTTTCTGCATTTTATCTGTCAGAAGAGCACGACCAGGTTATTCAGGAATATGTGCGTTATCATGAAGATGCACTACAGCAAGGCGCTCCACAGTTTCACCTTGTATTACTCGTCAATGGCGAGCCTGCGACCTCAATGACTGTGACGATTGAAGGAACGTTAGCCCGTTTTGATGATATTGGTACTGAGCCAAGCTACCAAGGTAATGGCTACGCTTCACAACTCATTGATTACGCACTTGCATTTTGCCGCCAGCAAGGCGTAGAACACTGCTTCCTAGATGCGTCTGAAGCAGGTTTTGACCTATATAAAAAATTCGGTTTTGAGCCACTATTTCGCTATATCAATTATGTCTGGTGTAAATAATTTACAGCAATTGTGTTATTTGTAGAGGCATCTAATCTGGGATCATTGCTCAGGCAATGGTTCCACATTCAGCCATTCCAAATCAATCCTAATAACAAAACCCGTCTGATGTTTACATATGAAAATTAATATTATTGGCACGAGTGGCAGCGGTAAAAGTACCCTTTGCCAGCAACTTTCTGTGTTATTAAATGTCCCTTCTATTGAGTTAGATAGCTTATATTGGCTAGCAAATTGGCAAGGTTCTTCGGATGATGCGCTTAACCAGAAACTCACCGCGGCATTAAATAAAGCGGGATCTGGATGGGTTCTTGATGGAAACTATACACGGACTCAACCCATTAAATGGAAAGAGGTTGATATGGTGGTTTGGTTGGATTACTCCTTGCCTCGAACCCTTTATCAGTCGATTACGCGTACATTAGCGCGCATTTGTTCTGGGCAAGAGCTGTGGGAAGATACAGGCAATAAAGAACGTTGGAAAAATGCATTTTTCAGCCGCGATTCGATAATTTTGTGGCTGCTAAAGACCTACTATCCAAATAAGAAAAGAAACCTAAGTCATATGGCAAATCTCAATTTACGCCATATTCAGTTTGTTCGGCTCACTTCTCCAAAAGAAACAAATTTATTTTTACAGCAGATGAAAGCTCAAGTTCAGGGTTAAGAAACATCTCGGTAGTCATAAAAACCACCGAGATAGTTAGTATTTTACTCAGCGATTAAAGCTCATCACATGCCGTTTTTAACATCGCAGTTTGTTGGAATTTTTCAATTCCTAACTCAATCAGTCGGCTGATTAATTGTGGGTATGTCATACCACCTTGCTGCCACAATTTTGGATACATACTGATATTTGTAAAGCCAGGCAATGTGTTGATTTCATTGATGACTACATCATTGTTTTCCGTTAAGAAAACATCCACACGGGACATTCCACTGCAATTTAGTGCGCGGTACGCAGATAAGGCAATCTCACGTATTTTATCACTCACTGCATCATCTAATTGTGCAGGAGCCACGACAGAAGCACCATTTTCATCAATATATTTAGTGTGGTACGCATAGAAACTGTCGTGTAATACGATTTCACCACAAGGGCTGGCAAGAGGTTCTTCATTACCCAATACGGCGCACTCAATTTCACGCCCTTTTACTGCGCTTTCAATAAGGACTTTCATATCAAATAAGAAGGCAAAATCCAGTGCCGCGTTAAATTCCGATTCAGTGCTGACTTTACTGATCCCGACAGATGAACCTTGATTTGCTGGTTTAATAAAAAGTGGTAAGCCTAATTGCGCCACGGTTGCTTCATATTCAGTTGTTGCACGTTCATTTTTGAGCACTGTTATAAATGGAGCAATATTTAAGCCTGCGTCTCTAAGTAATCTTTTGGTAACGTCTTTATCCATGCAGGCAGAGGAGCCTAAAACACCTGGGCCTACAAACGGCAAATTCGCCATGCGCAATAACCCTTGTAGCGAGCCGTCTTCGCCTAAGTTACCGTGAACAATAGGAAAAATAACATCGATTTGTGGCAATGGCTTGGCATCTTCTAACGAAATAAATTGCTCGCTCGTTTTACCTGGAACAAGTGCGATGGCTCGCTTAGGCGTATTTAACGCAATACGAGAGGGATCATCACCATGCAATAAATAATCAGATTCGTTATATTCATGCCATTGCCCTTCTTTATTAATCCCCAAAAGGCATACATCAAATTTATTGCGATCTAACCCATTGATAATATTTTTAGCGGACTGTAGTGAAACTTCATGTTCTGTTGATCGACCACCAAAAATAACACCGACTCGTATTTTGCTCATTATTTGCTCCGACATAAAACACTAGACCTAGCCGAGAAATATAGCATGCAAAGAAAAGGTTATGGCATAAATTATTTATTTTTCATTAAGACTCGCTGGCTTTATAACCAAACCTTCTTTTTTTGATAGCTAATTATCTTTTATCTATCAGAGTTTCAATACTGATATTCACCTGTTCAATTAGCCACTGCGTAAAAATAGCCGCTGCACTACCTTGCTCAACAGGTTTCAATGACAATAAATAGTACGCTGAATTATCTTCAATAAAACCATATGGCGCGGCTAATTGTTTCGATTGTATTTCGTCGGCAACCATCAAAAATGACGCGAGAGCCGCCCCTTGCCCAGCTAAGGCCGCTTGAATACACAAGTAAAAGTGCTCGTATGTAATAGTTTTACTATTTTGAAGCGCTATTTCTTTTATATTTTGCCAAGTTTCCCATGCATTGGGTCTAGATGTGGTTGATAGCAGTGCTATATGACTAGCGTTTTTCTTAAAATCAAGTTCAGGCCGAACCACGACTCCCATTCGTTCTGAACACACTTTTACCGCGCAAAGATTGTCATTCCATTTAAAATCATTACGCCTCAATGCTAAATCAACGTTCGTTTTTGTGAAATCAATTACACCACCAGCTGCGACTAAATGTACTGTAATATGAGGATATTGCTGATAAAAATGCGTAAGTCGAGGTATTAACCATTTCATTGCAATTGTTGGTTCACAAGACAAGCTAACAACATCAGGAAATGTGCTGTTTTTTATCTTTTCAATACCATCTTTGAGCTGTTCAAATATCGAACTAGTGGTTTGTAACAATATTTGGCCGTTCGCTGTTAAAAAAACAGCACGGTTCCTTCGTTCGAATAACTCAACACCAAGGTATTCTTCTAATAAACGAATTTGTCGGCTAATCGCACTATGAGTCACATTCAACTCATGTGCCGCTTGCACAAAACTGCCTGCTTTTGCAGCAGTATCAAAAAAACGTAATGACGTTAATGGTGGTAGTTTCATATATAGGTAACTAAAACTGACAGATTTGCGTCAGGATAAATCGCTTTTTAGTTTTATTCAATCTATTGATAATAAAAACAATAAATAAACAAGCGATTTCAAAAAAAATACATTTTTGGTCTGTTTTTATTACCTTTTAGGAAATTAATATGAATGAAATTATTGCAGTAGCGACTATAACCATTTTAGCTGTTATTAGTCCGGGACCGGACTTTGCTATGGTAACTCGTAATAGTTATACCTATGGAATTAAAACAGGCTTACTGTGTGCGCTAGGTATCGCTATAGGTGTGCAAGTTCATGTGTTTTATACCGTTTTCGGCATCACTTTAGTCATTTTGAGTTCACCAACATTATTCTTAATCGTTAAACTTATTGGTGTATTTTATTTGGTGTACATCGGGTTTAAATCATTGACTAATAAAGTCAAAATATCCTCAGACAAGACCACCTCAAAGCCATTATCGGCCTTAAATGCATTTAAAAATGGTTTTTTAACGAATGCGTTAAACCCAAAAACCATGTTTTTTGTGGTCTCTGTGTATAGCCAAGTTATCAGTACACAGAACTCAATTTGGTTAAATTTGAGTTATGGCCTATTTATTTCTTTCGCTCATTGGCTTTGGTTTAGTCTAATTGCTATTTTCTTTGCAACACCTGTAGTACGAAACAAAATTCTTAACTACCAATTCGTTATGGATAGAACAATTGGTACTCTACTCATTCTATTGGGATTATCTTTATTATTCTTTAATGTAAATTAATCTTATATTCACACAAATGATCGCTATTTGCCCTGCAACCGATAGTATTCATTAACCACTTTCGCCAACTCAATAACATCTTCAGGAATATTGAGTTTGGTGAGTTTCTCAAATGGCACCCATTCAAATGGAGCAAAAGGCGGTTGTGATGAGGGTAATAGCTCACATAAGTAAATCATATCAATATGCCAATGGTTTCCTCTCTTTTTATCCGCAATAAATTCTTTCAAAATAGCAATGGGCAACGGTAGTACTTGTGTATGAGATGAATCATGCACTTGTGAGGCAAATGGCAAACCGCAACTAATCACTCGGCACTCTAGCCCTGTTTCCTCAAGAACTTCTCGAAAAACAGCATGTTGTGGTTCTTCATTCTCTTCAATGTGGCCACCTGGGGGTAACCAAAAACCAAGTTTTTGATGTTCGTGTAATAAAAACTCACCATGCTCATTACGGATCATTGCTGTTGCCGTAAAATGTTTAATTTCCTTTCTCATCTCACCACTTCTCTTTTTTATTGTGCCATTCTTACCTTGTATTTCTGGTGTCGAGCCTAACACCTTGTTGCCTTCCAGTCATATGGCATTAGCTCTGCTAATGTCACTTGCGTGTATTCATTGACAGCAACGACAGTTGACTGGTTTTTATCCGACAACTGACTTAGCAACTCCCTGCAGCGCCCACAAGGCGGCACGATACAACCTGAAGCATCAACGGCAACAATGGCTTTAATGACTGATTTGCCATTTTTAAGCATATCTGCAATAGCGGCATGTTCCGCACAAAAGCCAAGTGAACATGCAGAATCAATACTGATACCACTATAGATCTCACCATCTTCTGTTTCTAATGCCGAAGCCACATAGCCAGTTTCTATATAACCATTAAAGGTGGCGGGTTTAGCATATTGCTTTGCTACTTCAATTAAGTGTTTTAACATCATTTTTCCATTAACTATTCTATTGATACATCTTATTAGACGTTAATCCGATAAAAAACATCAAATTTTTTGTGCTTTATTCTAAGTCCACCATATAGAGAATGACTGATTTTATTGTTTTCACCACTCACTAAGCCTTTTTCAGTAAGCTCACGATACACCTGTGACACTGTCACTAATGAAATACCCTCTTGCTTAGCAAAAGCTCTATGGATCGTAAATCGAGCTCTGGGCTTCAATTCTCCACGAGAAATCTGCTCTGCTATTTTATCAACGTTTTTTTGGTAACGAGCCTGAGCCATGTGATTGTTGCTGCGCCCAAAAGATTTGCAGGATGAGTTAATTATTGAAAATATGGGGCATTCAAAGCGCGGTCTTTCAAAATAAATTGTCGTATGCTTAGTTGATACGGCTAGCTGTAAACTTTTAGGGGACTAAATTGGAAAACTCATTTGATTATTATAAGCAACAAGTTATGTATTCTGAGGACGGGGCTCCAAATGAAACCCCATGGGTTAACGGAAAACCTACGCCAAAGGATATTCAATTTCTGATAAAACCATTATGCGGTTAGTGCAAGTTTTGCTCCAAACATCAAGAATACGGCACCAATACAGCTATTAGAGAACTTAGACAGTTTTTTATTATGTTTGACCATATTCGTTACAGCAACCGCACCAAAGATCAGCAGTGATAAGTAAATCATGCTGCAGGTTTCTAAAATTAGGCCAAGAATGAAAAATGGCACACCTGCACTTGGGTAAGCTGGGTCAATAAATTGGATAAAAAATGAAACATAAAAAATGATCATCTTAGGATTTAATAAACTTAAAAAAACAGCTTTTTTATAGGTACCCTTGGTTTCTAAGATAATTGAATCAACATCACCTGTATTTTCTTTTTTATATAATACGCTATACAGGGTTTTCATCCCTAAATAAAATAAATAAGCTGCCCCTGCGTATTTTATAACACTAAAAAAGATAGGTGATGTTTTTACTAAAGATGCAACGCCTAAAAATGAGAGAAAAATGAGTATAGCATCTCCTGTAAAGACACCTAATGCGGCTTTATAACCATTTTTCACACCATATTTTGCACTGCTAGTTAAAACAAATAAAGAATTAGGGCCTGGTACCAGTGTAATAAAAATAACACCGATGAGATAAGTCCATAAATTTGTAATACCGAGATTTTCAAGCATAGGAAACCCGCTAACTCAATAAAAGTTATAACAAAAAATTCACATTGTTTCTTTATGGTTATTATGATACAGGCTTTATATGACTTGTAAAAGATATCACTGCCTGATAATTGCATTACGACATATAAAACCAATTAAATGCAAAATGATAGATAAACAACATTAAACAGGGGGATTAAATTGAAATAATAATCCAAAACAAACCTCTTAATCAGAAGCTAGCTATAAACAGCCAGCCAAATAGCAATAAACACCAAAATTTAAAGTTGAAATGGTATTTAATGCCATAGAATAAATAAAAATAGCAGTAGTGATTTGATTAAGGTTTCGCGTTATAACATAAAAGTCGGTGCTATTTAGAAGTAAAGTCGGATAAAGCCTGTATGAAACTAAAATATCCCACCACTAATATTTTATCTCTTTAAAATCAATCAAATTATATAAGTACTCATAACTACAATAAGGTTAGCTTAAATGGCGTCACAACAAAATAATCAATGGCAAAAAGCGATGATGGCAGGCGCGGTTCATACCGCTCCTCTCAATCTCGCTGTTATTCCTTGGGGAGTTTTAGCGGGTTCAATGGCAGTCGAAACTGGTCTCGATTTCTGGCAAAGCGTAGCGATGTCTGCAATGGTATTTGCAGGCGCAGCACAGTTAGTCACTCTTGGGTTGCTTAACTCGGGTGCAGGCTATATCACAATTGTCATTTCTGTTTTTTTTATTACTTCCCAGCACTTACTCTATGGGCTGACTTTGCGCCCCCAAGTTAAAGACTTTACAACACCTCAGCGCCTTAGCATCGGCTTTTTGCTGACTGATGAACTATTTGCGATTAGCGCTGCTAAACGCCAGAGTTTAAGTTTTCCCTATCTCTTTGGTGCTGGGTTTAGTTTTTATCTTGTTTGGTTAATTACTAGCCTTTGTGGGATTGCCATGGCCAATATTGTGGGCGATTTGAGCCGCTTACATCTCGACTTTTCTGTGGTTGCAACTTTGCTCGCAATCGTCGTTCCATTAACCAGAAAAATAAGCACACTTTGTGGCGTTATCTTTTCGCTCGTTGTCGCTATCGTACTTTCAATGTACTCCTTTAGCAGTGCTATTGTTATCGCAGGTGTGGGTGGGATGTTTGTATCAGTGGCTGTTTCACGTATATTGAAGGAAGAAAAATGATTTGGCTTTTAATTATTACCTTAACAGCGGTTGTTTTTACTCTACGTTATATTTTTCTAATACCACAGTTGCCAATACGCCTCCCACTTGTGGTTCGTCAAGCGTTAGGGTACTCAGCACCTTGCTTATTAACCGCAATTTGTGCTCCTGTTATCTTATTGGAAAACCATGAGCTACGTTCCTTCCCAGATAATCCTTATTTATGGGGGGCGTTATTCTGTGTCGTTGTTGCCTCAGTATTGAAAAATATGCTGTTAACTGTCGGTCTTACCTTAATATTTTTCTATTCCCTTATTTATTTCATCGGTTAACTTATTATTCAGGATAAAGCATCGTTTAGCACTTTGCTTTATCTTGGTTAATCCCTCATAATATGCCCCTCTCAAAATACATTCCTTTTCAATTTCACCCTGTCATTGATTGTCATAGTGTATACTTTATTGGCCTTACTCAATAAATAGCCAATTAACTTTTATAGATAATGGATAATACAATACCATGCTTAATAATTATGTTTTACGCAGCGTTCGCTATATGTTGGACTTAAGCGACGCCCAAATGGTTAAAATCGTAAAACTTGCAGATTTGGATGTTACAAAAGAAGAAATGGTGGCTTGGTTAAAAAAAGATAATGAGCCTGAATATGTTGAATGTAACGACAATGTCATGGGGCATTTTCTAAACGGTTTAATTTATCACCGTCGTGGAAAAGATGAAAATCATCCCGCACCTGAAGTTGATAGCCGCCTTAATAACAATATTATGCTCAAAAAATTACGCGTGGCTTTTGAATTAAAAGATACAGATATGATTGAAATTTATCAGCTTGTTGACTTTCGCGTATCTAAGCCTGAACTTAACGCTGTATTTCGCAAACCAGGTCATAAAAACTACCGCGAATGTGGAGACCAATTACTGCGTTACTTCCTAAAAGGCCTGACAATTCGCCTACGTGGTGATAAGTAACCGTATCCTGCTCGTTTTTTATTCGTTTATTTTACATCCCCCTGACATTTGTCTATAATGAAGGTGACAAATGTCAGGAGGTTCAAATGAGAAACTATATCCCCACAACGCCGCTTCAACCCGCAGCTTCTGCTTTTAAGCCGCTATGGCGCCATGTCGGGTTACCCGCTGAAAGGGGTATTGAATTAACCCATTATTTACGTCAAGGCCTATCTGTCTCTGTCTTAGACAATATCCAAGAGTGGTCAGGGGTGAGCAAAACAGAACTATTGCGGATATCTGGTATCAATGAACGCAATATCGCTCGTCGCAAAAATGCTGGCCAGCCCCTAAATGCTGATGAAAGTGAACGAATTGCACGTCTAGTAAGGGTATTTGATGCCGCAGTGCGTTTATTTAATGGTGATAAACACGCAGCAAGTGATTGGCTCAATCACCCAGTGAAAGGCTTGGGTCATTTACGCCCTATTGAGCTTATCGCAACAGAAAGCGGAGCCATTGAAGTGATTGATTTAATTGGCCGTATTGAACATGGTGTATTTTCATGATCCTATATCGGTTGGTTAAATCCAGTTTTGCTCACGATGCATGGTCGGGCCAAGGGGCTATGCTCTATGGTGGGCGTTGGAATCATAAAGGGACTCCCGCTGTTTATACATCGACGAGTATTTCATTAGCAACCCTTGAAATACTCGTACACATCAATCAAGACATACTATTAAACCAGTTCAGTTTACTATCCATAGATATCAATGATAAGTACGTAATGAAATTGTCGTTAGACCACCTTCCAACGGATTGGCAACAAGACCCAGCGCCAACCTCTACAATGGATATTGACACTACATGGCTTAATAACCAAGATAGCTTAGTATTGTTAATTCCCTCTTGTATTATTCCCTATGAATACAACGCAATAATCAACCCGTTGCATCCGCAATTTCAAAAAGCCATACGGACGGTTAAACCACTGGATTTTAGCGTTGATCCACGCTTAGCATAACTAAATATTTGCTAACAAATACTGTAAAAAAGCGTCTATCTTCGGCGATAATGCACTACGACTCGCATAAACTGCACGAAGTTCTATTGGCGCTGGCGATACTTCATCGAATTCTATGCGCACTAATTTCTTCTGTTTAATCTGCTCTGCGCATGCTTCTAATGCCAGAATGGCATAACCGATCCCATTCATTGCAGCAGCATAAGCCAGTGCGCCACTATTCACTCGGTAGTTACTGTTAATTATCACTTTTTTCTGCAAGCCAGATGAATCAATAAATATCCACGGTTGCCCCTGTAACGCACTCAAACTCGAAATGCACGGCATACTGGCTAAATCAGTATATGAACGTGGTTTTCCCACTTTTTCAATTAACTGAGGAGCTGCTACCACAACGCTTTGCCATGATTTAACCAGGCGTGAATGATAACTACTGTCTTCAAGATGACCACGATGAAAAGTGAGTAATAGATCTATATCATCGCTAATGACATCTTGGGGGATTAATTGAGTATCACAATGAATATTCAATTGTGGGTGGGACAATGCAAATTTTGCTAATAAATCAGCTAACAATAAACTACCAGATTCACTCGGAATAGTTAGCCGTAACGTTCCCGTAATTTGCTGTGGATAACAAATTTGCACCACAACCTGTTCTAATTCACTGACTAGCTTTTGACTTTGCTCAAATAAAATGTTTCCCGTCTCGGTCAACCGCATTTGCCGGGTTGTGCGTTCAATTAATTGGCTATTAAGTTGTTGCTCCAGCTGTTTAATATAACGACTCACATTCGATGTCGGCATTGAAAGTAACTTTGCTGCATTGGCAAAACTCCCTTGTGTCACAACAGCAATAAACACTTTCAATAAATTCAGGTCAACAGCCATATTTAACCCCTACAGTTTTCTATTAACCTGAACTAATAGCATTAGCAGTAACCAAAATCCATTATTTTTTGATACCGTTCCGCCAACAATACTTCCATATCTAATTGAGTTAGTTCATTTAAATCAGTCAGTAACTGTTGTTTTAATTGTTGTGCAGCTAATTGATAGTCGCGGTGTGCTCCCCCCAAGGGCTCAGAAATAATAGTATCGATAATACCAAGCTCTTTTAACCGTGGCGCGGTCATACCCATTGCTTCTGCTGCAATTTGTGCCTTTTGAGGATCTTTCCACAAAATAGAAGCGCAACCTTCCGGGGATATCGCTGCATACGTGCTGTATTCCAACATATTAATACGATCGCCAACACCAATTCCTAACGCACCGCCAGAACAACCTTCACCTGTAATAACACAAATAATGGGGGTTTTTAAATGTGACATTTCCATGATATTGCGTGCAATTGCTTCTGCTTGCCCTCGCTCCTCAGCACCAACACCGGGGTAAGCCCCAGCAGAATCAATAAATACCAAAACAGGTAAATGGAAACGTTCTGCCATTTTCATTAAACGGAGTGCTTTACGGTAACCTTCTGGCGACGGCATACCAAAATTACGCATAACTTTCTCTTTTGTTGTACGCCCTTTCTGTTGCCCCAGCACCATAACAGACCTACCATCCAAACGAGCAAGCCCTCCCACCAGCGCCTTATCATCAGCAAAAGCGCGGTCACCTGCTAGCTCTTGAAATTCAGTAAATATCAATGAAATATAATCAAGGGGATAAGGCCTTAGTGGATGTCTAGCTAACTGGACAATTTCCCATGCCCCAAGAGATGCAAATATCGTTTTCGTCAGCGAATGACTCTTTTTTTTCAAGAGCATGATCTCTTCTTCTAACTTTATTTCTGAAGGATGCCCTTTTTGTTTGAAAGCAATAAGCGCTTCAATTTTGTCATTGAGTTCAACGATGGGTTTCTCAAATGCAAGAAAATGGTTAGTCATAACTTTCCTAAAATGGTGACGGTAATCTTAGGAGTGTAATCAGAGAATAAATCCCATTCTATGCTTTAAAATAGGATTGATTATTATCAATGGTGGGATAATGTTTAACGCTGACTTTTCTTTAGTGAGTTTAATTTTAAGCTGTTTTCCATAATTTTTTGAAAATTAGGGCATAAAAAGTGATTTTCTTCAGGGCAGTTCGCAATATGCAAAATACCCTTTTTTAAGGCTAATAACCCCTGTATGGTTTGCTCAATTTCTTCAGCTTTTTCAAGTAAGCTCGCACGTTCAATATTAGGGCCATCCTTATGATTGAGCATGATAGCAATTTCGTCGAGTGTAAATTTAGCTTCTTGCCCTAATGCAATTAAAGATAAGCGGGTAATAACATCTTTCCCATGATAAACCCGTTTTAACCCCTTGCGCCCAATCGGTTTAATCAACCCTTTTTCTTCATAATAACGTAAGGTTGATGCCGCTAGACCTGATAATTGGCTAACTTGAGAAATATCCAGTTCATCATGCATGAAATTATAACCCGCTCTAACATTCACAACTTAAGCTAATTGTTGTCGTAATAATACCGTGATTGCGCCATTCATAAAAATTTCACGGTCAACTACGTAACCCAACTTTTCAGCCACCCGTAAAGAGGCTAAGTTCCTCGGCTCAATAAAACAAATAGATTGCCGGAACTTATTTTCTTTTACTAGCCAAGACAATGCAGCCTGCATTGCTTCTGTTGCGTAACCTTTTCCTTGAAATTCAGGTGCAATGACCCAACCCGCTTCTGGAATACCTTTAACTTGGGGTTCAACCATGCGATGGAAATCAGCAAACCCTAAATCACCAATATACTGGCCACTTGCTTTTTCACGGACAGCCCAATAACCAAATCCTAATAACGGCCATAAACCACCGTAAGCTAGCATGCGCATCCATGATTCGCGGTCGCTAGATGGCATACCACCAATGTAGCGAACCATCGACTCAGTTGCCCATAATTTCGCAAGTGCAGGAAAATCACTCACTTGATGTTTATTTAATATCAATCTTTCTGTTTCAAGCACAGGTATTACAGCCATTGATTGCATCTCCTTGCTATCTAAATGGGGGTTCATCAAATGTTCTCAATTTCCTTGAGTGTAATTTATCCCCTTCTTGCCTTAATAAATCAATAGCACGAATACCTATTTGCAAGTGTTCTGAGATTGCACCTTCATAAAAACTGTTGGCTTGACCGGGTAATTTAATCTCGCCATGCAATGGTTTATCAGAAACACATAACAGCGTGCCATAGGGAACCCTGAAACGATAACCCTGAGCTGCAATTGTGGCACTTTCCATATCCACTGCGACCGCGCGGCTTAAGTTAAAACGGCGAGCTGTTGCAAAAAAACGTAATTCCCAATTTCTGTCATCGGTTGTAACAACGGTTCCTGTTCTGAGACGTTGTTTTACCAATTCCCCAGGCATATTACTAACTTGTTTTGTTGCATCATATAAGGCGCGCTGGACTTCCGCTATACTTGGAATAGGAATATCTGGCGGTAATACATCATCAAGAATATGGTCATCACGCAAATAAGCATGGGCCAAAACATAATCGCCAATGTTTTGGCTTTCTCTTAACCCGCCACAATGGCCAATCATCAACCAAGCATGTGGTCGTAAAACGGCTAAATGATCGCAAATATTCTTTGCATTTGAAGGCCCAACACCAATATTCACTAAAGTAATTCCTGCACCATCTCTAGCGATTAGATGATATGCAGGCATTTGAAATTTTTTCCAGGTTAAATCAGAAGTGGCAATTTGTGGGTCTGCATTCTCAGCAGTTAAATAATTATGTCCTACACAAGATAATGCAATATAACGACTTTCAGGATCACGGACCTGTTCACATGCCCAATTCACAAATTCATCGACATAGCGATTATAATTGGTGAATAAAATGTACGGTTGGACATGTTCAGGAGGGGTTCCTGTATAGTGTTTCAAACGCGCTAATGAAAAATCCACACGCAATGCATCAAAATGAGACAACGGCATTTCATCCGTAGCAGAGTACAAACCATCTGTAATATCATCGCTGATATGAGATAAATCGGTTATCGGAAAATGTGCAGCTAAATGACTGCTTATACTCCTATCCAACACTAAATCTGAACCATCAATGACAAAAGGATAAGGAATTTCAATTTTTGAAGGGCGAACAGCAAAAGTGACATCATAATCTTGCTGCAAAATAGACAGTTGCTCAGCTAAATAAGCACGAAATAGCTCTGGCTGAGTCACCGTAATGGTGTAATTACCGCGTTTAACAAAGCGTGCATAAGCACGTGTTTTTTCGCAGTGGTCGACTTTCCCTTCCCATGTAACACACAGCTCAGGGTAAGCAAATAACCCATTATCCCTTTCAGTAATATCTGGTATGCGGCCTTCTTCTACATAAATAGCGATAGCATCTCTTAATGAATCAATTGCATTGCTATATAACAACGAAAGTTTATCTAAAACATCGTCAATAGATAAGTTTTCATATTTCTGGCATTTTTCCAAAGACACACACAACTCCTCATCATCAGATAAAATCATCTCCGATAACATAGAGTATCAATGTGACAGTTGCAAAATATATTGCGATTAATGTACTTATATCTTCAGCAATGCATTTATTATCATGATCAATGCACTACAAAGGATAGAATAATTGGTAATGTGAACACCGCTGCCACGGTTTGTAATGTAATTATACCTGCCATTAGTTGGCTGTCCCCATTTAACTGACGCGTTAAAATATAGGCTGTTGGCGCCGTAGGGATAGCAAAAAATAGTACTAATAGGATGGTTTCAAGATTTGGCAACGAAAATAGCCCCGCCACTGTTACCGCTAAAATAGGCATAAGAAATAAACGTAGCAATGTCGATGCCATAATAGGTTTAAATTCATTTCTTAGCGTTGCTGTTTGTAATGCGGCTCCAATACATATTAACCCCAGTGGCAAGCTGGCGGCTGCGAGTAATTTTAAAAATTGGTCAGAGCCAAATGGCAATCCGATAGGTGATATATTTAATAACACACCAACGACACAGGAAATGATTAATGGATTTTTTATGATCGGCAATAAAATTTGCTTAACTGAAACCTTTTGCCCCGAAGATAACGAAAGTACCGCAATGACATTACAGCTTGGCACCAAAACAGCCATAATTACCGCAGCAATAGCGATCCCTTCTTTGCCAAATAAATCAGCAACAATAGCCAACCCTAAATAAGTATTAAACCGCGTAATTCCTTGGATATACGCACCAAACCTCGGGATAGGTATTTTGAATAAATATTTACAACCTAGAGTTAGTGCAGAGCTAATCGCTAAAACACAAAGGATAGCACTCGCTAGATAGGGTAATTTAGGATTATCCAAAGGCGCGGTGGCTAAACTGTTAATTAACAGTGCGGGAAACAAAATAAAGTAGTTTAATTTTTCCGCACTCGGCCAAAAATCAGTCGCGAATATTGTCGAACGTCGTAATACAAATCCCATTGCAATGAGAGCAAATAATGGCCACAAAACTAATAGAATCTTATCCATGAGAGCGTAATCTGTTTTTATTCGAGTATTGAGTAAGTTTGTTAATCAGTCTATCGTTAAATTTTTGTAACTGATAGGTAAAAAAAGCGCTATTCCTATATTTTACTTTTCTCAATTTATTTTCGATTTAATCAACTTTCACTTATTTATCTTTAAATGAATATTTTTCCACCCATAAAAAATTAAACCCCAAAATTATCTCACTTCGCTATATAAAAATCATTTGCCTGCAACAGAAATATTATGTATTTTTATTCACTATAAATGCATAATTAAAGAGGTTGGTATGTTTAAGAAATTAGTTTTTGCTGGCTGTATGTCATTAGCAGCCTTCGCCGGGAATGTTTACGCAAAAGAAAGCTATACCGTTGGTGCTGGCGGGACTTACCGCCCATTCGAATATGAAAATAGCCAGAAACAGCTTGAAGGCTTTGATATTGACATCATTAAAGCGGTTGCAGAAGCAGAAGGTTTTGACGTTAAGCTTGTCAATACACCTTGGGAAGGGATTTTTGCAACCTTGTCGTCTGGTGATCGAGACATCTTAATTTCAGGGATCACGATTACAGATAAACGCAAAAACATGGTTGATTTCTCTAACCCTTATTTCCCTGCTGAGCAAGCGATCGTCATCAGCGAAACCTCTGATGTAAAAGACTTAAATAGCTTAAAAGACCTGAATGTGGGCGTCGTGAACTCCAGCACTGGTGATATTGTTGTTTCTGATGTAATAGGTAAAAACAGCACAGCAATCAAACGTTTTGACAATACTCCGCTTTTATTACAAGAACTGTTCGAAGATGGCATTGACGCTGCGGTTGGTGATGTCGGTGTCATTAAATACTACATAAAAACCCACCCTGAGAAAAAATTTAAACTGATCTACGATAACCATTTCGAAAAACAATATTTTGGTATTGCTGTCGCTAAAGGAAATAGTGAATTACAGCAAAAGATAAATAACGGCTTAAATAAGATCATCGAAGATGGCACGTACAATAAAATTTACCAAAAATGGTTTGATGAAAACGTTCCTCAATTACCAAAACAATAATTTAATCTAACTTAAGGCCATCCTTGGATGGCTTTTTCACGTTATAAATCAGGGTGAAAATTAAGATGTCTGCGTTTCGTTGGGAAATAATTGAAGAATACGCTCCATTATTTGCTGAAGGCGCAATGATGACGATAAAAGCGACCATCATCTGCGTTATTTTAGGCTCACTATGGGGGTTAACCCTCGGCTTAGGAAGAACGGCCAAAGCTGAACAAGGAATTTGGAAACCTATTTTACATTATTTTGTACAGTGGCCGGTTCGCTTCTATGTCAGTGCCTTCCGTGGTACTCCATTATTCGTTCAAATAATGGTTGTTCACTTTGCCTTAGTGCCACTGTTTATTAACCCTCGTGATGGGTTATTTGTTACATCTGGGATAATGTCCGTTGACACCGCTAAAATGCTCCGCTCAGATTACGGTGCATTTCTATCTTGTGTCATTGCAATTACTTTAAACTCAGGAGCTTATGTCTCTGAAATTTTCCGTGCGGGTATTCAGTCCATTGATAAAGGGCAAATGGAGGCTTCTCGTGCTCTTGGCATGAGTTGGGCAAAAACAATGCGTAAGGTTATTCTTCCGCAAGCTTTCCGGCGCATTCTTCCCCCACTGGGAAATAATGCCATCGCGATTGTTAAAGATTCCTCCCTCGCTTCCGCTATCGGCTTGGCAGATCTCGCCTATGCAGCGAGAACTGTATCCGGTGCTTATGCAACCTACTGGGAACCCTACTTAACGATATCTGTGATTTATTGGATGCTGACATTTATACTTGCTCAGTTGGTGCAATATATGGAAAGAAGGTTGGGCAGAAGTGATTTACGTTAATAATTTACAAAAGAAATTTGGTGATGCCCATGTACTCAGAGGCATTTCTTGCGAAGTTAAACCTCAAGAAGTGATTTGTGTCATTGGCCCTTCTGGTTCAGGAAAAAGCACCTTTCTACGCTGTTTAAATGCACTAGAACGTCCAGATGGCGGTGAGATTAAAGTCAATGGCTTTGACGTTCATGATCCTAAAACTGATTTAAATAAGATGAGGGAAAATGTGGGGATGGTGTTTCAGCGTTTTAACCTATTCCCTCATATGACTGTGTTAGAAAACTTGATGATGGCCCCTACCTTAGTGAAAGGTATAAAAAAGGAAGTGGCGCTTAAGCAAGCTGAGCAACTCCTGATCAAAGTAGGACTGTTAGATAAAATTGATGCATGGCCAGCCAGTTTATCTGGAGGGCAGCAGCAACGAGTTGCGATTGCCAGAGCGTTAGCCATGCAGCCATCTATTCTGTTATTTGATGAGCCGACATCTGCACTTGACCCCGAATTAGTTGGTGAAGTACTTTCCGTGATGAAAACCCTTGCAAATGAAGGTATGACGATGGTCATCGTCACCCATGAAATGGGATTTGCGCGTGAAGTTGCTGACCGAGTCATGTTCATTGACCAAGGTATCATTCAAGAAGAAGGCACACCAGAACAACTCTTTACTGCACCTAAAAACCCACGAACTGCGGAATTTTTAAGTAAAGTACTTTAGTTTTATTACCTGCTTAGCATGCTAAGCAGGTTTTTCTGATATCCAAATCTTTTTATTATCGATAAGCTAAGAATATTATTACTTAATAAAGTTTAATTTATGGATATCACAAGCCTCTGCAAACAATATCGCTCAGGGAAAAAATTTAAATATGTTTTCTTCTGGGGCCACCAAGCCAAACAAAATCAAATAACAAAAAGCTGTTTCAGCCAATGGTACCCTTCCCCATTTATTGTCAATAACCACCGCTTTGCCAGTGCAGAACATTTTATGATGGCCGAGAAAGCACGCTTATTTGGCGATTTAGAAACGCTGGATAAAATTATTTATGCACCAAATCCTGGAGCGGCTAAAGCATTTGGCCGTGAAGTTCGTGGGTTTAAGCAAGATGTTTGGGATGAAAATCGTTTCGCTATTGTCGTTGCGGCTAATATGGCAAAATTTTCTCAGAATAAAGAATTGGGACAATTTTTACTCTCCACAAATGAGCGCGTGCTCGTTGAAGCTAGCCCTGTCGATAAAATATGGGGAATAGGCCTTGCTGAGGATGCTGAAAATATTGAAAACCCATTAACATGGAAAGGGTTAAATCTGCTCGGTTTCGCATTAATGGACGTTAGAAGTCAACTAGCCAATTTAACACTCTAATTTTTGCTTATTTTCTGATAAAACAGAAAAGCCCGTTGTTGTTAAACCGCGGGCCTGCCAATATTTTATCAAAATATAGAATATACTACTGAGCTCTATTACAAAGGCATCCTATATTCAATCACACCAGGTTTTTCTGCCACCCAGTTATACAGTTTTTGCCCACGTAGATTGGTTTCTTGTGTATGCCAATATAAGCGGCCACATTGTTTTTCTTGTGCTTGTGCATGCACAAATTCAATTAATTGCTTCCCGACATGCCGCCCTCTCATTTCTGGCGTCACATATAAATCTTCAAGGTAGCAAAAATCATTTTCAGCCCATGTTGACCGGTGAAATAAATAATTCACAAAGCCAACAACTTTGCCATTTTCAAGTGCAACAGCACAATACATCGGTTCATTCTCATCAAAAAAACGTGCCCATGCTTTTAAGGTAATTTCTTCACTTAAATCGACTTTATAAAATTTTTGGTATTCCAACCAATATACTAACCATGCTGAGTAATGATCAGGAGTAACAAATTCGACTGTCACTGGTAATGCCGTTTTATTCATAATAACCCTTCCATTTATAGACATATTACATAATGGCGCTATAGTACATAGCAATCTGGCTCTGTATAAGAGACACTTTTGTTATTTATTTAGGATCCACTTTATGCGACGCCAACAGCATGCACAGTTTCCATTACTTTTACTTGAAGAAGGCTATATTAAGGAAAATGTTTATCACACAATACGTAACGCTATTTTAGATGGTCGTATTGCTGTCGGCATTAAACTCCCCTCCTCTAGAGCATTAGCCGAAATGATGTCGATCTCACGAAACTCGGTCATTGCTGGGTTTGAACGATTAATTGATGAAGGATATATTTATTCAAAAAAAGGCTCGGGAACTTATGTTTCTCCCCACATTCCTGATGAATTAGTTGGTACCATAGATAGTACTAAGCAGAATGACCAATCTAGATATCCTGCATTAAATCTGAATCCTAAAGTTTCTACTTTAACGAACTTATGGGAAAAATCGCGCCCGGACACCAACAAGTACCAAATGTTTAATCTTGGTATTGGCTGTGTTGACCAATTTCCACATGAATTATGGGGAAGACTACTAGGCCGTGTTTGGCGTAAATCCAAACAGACTATTGCACATTTTAATCATCCTGATGGATATACACCGCTAAAAAACTTATTGGTAGATTACGTCCGTTCGACTCGCGGGGTTCACTGCAAACCACAACAAATTATTATTGTTAATGGGACGCAACAAGCCATTAATTTAGTAGCAAAAATCTTATTACAGCAAGGGGACAAAGTATGGTTAGATGACCCTGGTTATGATAGCGCCAGAGCTATTTTCACCGCTGCAGGTGCTGATATTGCTGCTATTTCATCTGACAGGGAAGGAATGGATATTGCCTACGGTGCAAAACACCATGAAACAGCAAAATTAATTTATACCACGCCTTCTCACCAGTTTCCGCTAGGCACAACCCTCAGCTTACCGCGGCGTTTAGCATTATTGGATTGGGCACAACAAAACAACGCATGGATTTTTGAAGATGACTACAACAGTGAATTTCGCTTTTTATCAAAGCCAATTCAAGCGCTACAAGGCTTAGATAATCATCAACGTGTTATTTATGCAGGGACGTTTTCTAAAATGATGTATCCTGGCTTTCGTTTAGGTTTCTTAATTGTGCCAGAAATTCTGAGTGAAGCATTCACCATGATGAAATATTATAGCGATAGCCATTGTGGTTATTTAGAACAGGCCGCTTTAGCCCAGTTTATCCAAGAAGGCCACTATGCACGCCATGTCAGAAAAATACGGAAGATATGCTACGATAGGCAAAATACGTTTATCAATGCCATTAATCACTATCTCCCTCACCTATTTAATGTACAAATGACGGATTCAGGCATTCATACTGTCTGTTGGGTTAAAGACGGTTATGATACTAACGTGATCCTTAACCAATGCCGTCTGTTAGGCTTTGGTGCACAACCGTTATCGCGCTACTGTATTCAAAGTTCTCACCAAAATGCAATTCTATTTGGCTATGCTGCTCATTGCGAAGACGAGATAATTAGCAATATAAAATTACTTAGTGAACAATTGACTAATATATACCCTAGTTAAACAAGAATGATTTTCAGCGTTTATCCGATAGCGAGAATTCTTCTAGTCTTTATAACTGTACCTTAATAGCATTGTTTATATTGAGATACTTTTATGACAAAAATAAATTATCCCCATGAGTACGAAGTTGGCGATGTTGTCTTTACCAGTATTGGAACCGAGCTGTTTAGGCAAATAGCCTCGGCTTCTTTATGTTGGAGTAACCATGTTGGTATGATTGTCGGCCATAATGGCGAAGACTACTTGATTGCAGAAAGTCGCGTTCCGCTTTCAACAACCACGACCTTATCTCGCTTTATTGCCCGTTCATCTGATAAACGTTACAGCGTACGTCGATTTACACATACATTAACCAATGAACAAAAATCTGCATTAGTTTCCGAAGTTCCTGCTCGTTTAAATAAGTTTTATCACACTGGATTTAATTATGAGTCTTCTAGGCAGTTTTGTTCAAAGTTTGTTTTCGATATTTATCAATCTGCGTTATCAGTTCAAATAGGGGAATTAGAAACCTTCAAAGAATTATTAACTAAAAACCCGAATGCAAAATTAAATTTTTGGAAATTATGGTTTATTGGACAAATTCCGTGGGAACGTAAAACAGTGACTCCTGCAAGTCTATGGCATCACCCTGAATTATCGCTCATATACCGCAGTCATGAGGATATACATTAACAACCAATACGGATTTAAACTCGCACAAGAAAGCACTCAATAGAGTGCTTTTTGATATAATCGACTGAATTTACAATGAGACTTATTTTTTCTTATTTAACATCGATTTCAAGTCAGCAAACGGGTTATAAGTTGCTGCCTCAACGTCATTTTGCGCATCTTCCCCTGCCACGACATTCGTGCCATACATTTCAGCTTCGGTGTACTTAGAATGTTCATGATCATGACAAAATAGACATAACAGCTCCCAATTGCTGCCATCTTCTGGGTTATTGGTATGATCATGGTCGATATGATGCACGGTTAATTCACGCAAATTTGAATACACAAACTCGCGGGTACAGCGTCCACAAACCCATGGGTAAATTTTAAGTGCTTTTTCACGATAGCCACTTTCTAATCGCGCATAGTTTTTAGGGATCAAAGCCATTGCCGATATTCCTGTTGAAAATAGTAATTTTGAGATAATACGCCTAATATACCTCAGTTTAGAGCAAAAAAAGAAACTCAAAACAACAAAAAAACCCAGATACCATGAAGTCCCAACTTTATAGGGCACTCCATCAACTCTGGGTCCTTTTATTCGTTAATTTATACTTAAATTACTTATTCAACAATTCTCTGCGGATAATCTCAGCACCGGCACTTAATGCATTAAGCTTACCAGTTGCAACACGACGAGATAACGGTGCCATACCACAGTTAGTGGATGGATAAAGATTGTCGGCGTCGACAAATTGGAGCGCTTTACGTAATGTATTAGCGACTTCCTCTGGTGTTTCGATGATATTGCTCGCTACGTCAATCGCCCCCACCATTACTTTTTTACCGCGAATAAGCTCAATTAAGTCCATAGGAACATGAGAATTATGACATTCTAAAGAGATAATATCGATGCTCGAGGTTTGCAGTTTTGGGAAAGCCTCTTCATATTGCCGCCACTCAGAACCCAGTGTCTTCTTCCAATCAGTATTGGCTTTGATGCCGTATCCATAACAAATATGAACTGCGGTTTCACATTTTAGCCCTTCAATGGCTCTTTCTAATGCAGCTACACCCCAATCGTTCACTTCATCAAAAAACACATTAAAAGCAGGCTCGTCAAATTGAATAATATCAACCCCTGCAGCTTCAAGCTCTTTTGCCTCTTGATTCAAAATCTTAGCAAATTCCCATGCCAGTTTTTCACGACTTTTGTAATGGTTATCATACAGTGTATCAATCATTGTCATCGGGCCAGGAAGCGCCCATTTTATCGGCTGGTTCGTTAACTTACGTAAAAATTTAGCATCTTCCACAAAAACAGGTTTTTGACGTTCAACCGCTCCAACCACTGTCGGCACGCTCGCATCATAGCGATCGCGAATTTTAACCACTTCTCGCTTTTCAAAATCAACGCCACTGAGATGCTCAATAAATGTCGTCACAAAGTGCTGACGCGTTTGTTCACCATCGCTAACAATATCAATTCCTGCGCGCAGTTGATCTTCTAAGGATAAACGCAGTGCGTCTTGTTTTCCCTCTACAAGTTCTTCGTTTTCCAACTTCCAAGGAGACCAAAGCGTCTCAGGCTGAGCAAGCCAAGAAGGTTTGGGTAAACTGCCAGCGGTAGATGTTGGTAATAATGTTTTCATAATAATTGACCTTAAATTTTTATAATTAATCAAAGCGCGTAGTTAGCAGACCATTGCTCTAGAATATGCTTATAGGGTTCAATAAAGTGTTCTTCTGTATATTTCCCCTGCTCAATAGCCAATCGGCTACGTTCTTCGCGGTCATAAACAATTTTTGTTAATGAATAGTCTTGGTTCGTCAAACTCGGTTGGTAACATGGCCCCGCCACAGAGTTTGCATTGTAAATCTCTGGCCGATAAATCTTCTGGAATGTTTCCATCGTGCTGATTGTGCTAATCAATTCAATATTGCTGTAATCGCTCAGCAAGTCTCCCGTAAAATAAAATGCCAACGGTGCAACACTATTTTTAGGCATGAAATAACGAACCTGTAACCCCATTTTTTTAAAATATTGATCCGTTAATGAAGCTCCATTTTGCTGATATTCAATACCCAATATAGGATGGGTATTTCCAGTTTGGTGGTAAATATCTTTATTTGATACACTTAAACATATCACTGGCGCCTTACTAAAATGCGCTTTGTATTCGTCCGAATTCACAAAATATTTAAAGATATTCCCATGCAAGTCACCAAAGTTTTCTGGGATACTAAAGTTGGCTTGGTCTTTATTGTGATCTAGCAATAAAACACTGAAATCATAATCACGTACATAAGATGAAAAATTATTTCCAACAATGCCCTCAGTTCGCTCGCCCGATTTATGATCAACAATATTGGTTTTTAATATTTCAATCACGGGGAAAGTATGACCATTCCCTTCAACACTCATCTCGACAGAAATAATTTCCAACTCGACTGAATAACGGTCACTTTTAGGGTTATCCCAATAGGCCAATGTATTGAAACGGTTGTTCATCATGACAAGCGTATTACGCAAATTTTCTTGGCGATTTTTCCCTCTGGCTAAATTAGCAAAGTTAGTTGTTATACGTGTATTTTCAGAAGGATTATAATTTTCATCAAAAAGACTACTTTTAATCGTAAATGTAAATTTTTTGTTCATCGTCTCGCCACACCCTAAATTCTAAGATAGAAAATAAATTTACTTCTTGATTTTCTAGAAGTTTTCGTTTTTCATTCATCAATATTTATGTTGTAAATACGTTAACTTGCTCGCGTTATCTAATTTATGCCAGAGCTGTTGACTGAGTGAAAGCGACTTAATTTCATTTCGAACGTGAATGATTTTCATGATCATTTATTTCACTTATTTTAATTATGTGACAGAGAACTAAGAAATATTATTTTACATTATAATTCATGATGTTAAGTGTATTATATAGCCAATTTCCTAGAGGGAGTGAATATTCGACACGAAGACTTAAACATTGGTTAATGAAATAAATTTATTTAATACAATGAAAAATATTTAGGTGATACAGTCAAAATCATTAACTAAAGTTAACGGCAATAATAAAAGATGGCCAGTATTATGCACAAAAAAAAGGCACTCGCCCCCGAGTGCCTTTTGACTACAACTCACTGAATATAAAGTAAATTACACCTATTCAGCGGTTCTGGTACTTGTGCGGATCAGGTAGTCAAATGCGCTAAGTGCGGCTTTGGCCCCTTCTCCGGCTGAAATAATAATTTGCTTATAAGGTACTGTAGTACAGTCACCAGCAGCAAAAATACCTTTAATACTGGTTTCGTTACGAGCGTCAATTTCAATTTCGCCCATACGGTTTCTGGCAACGGTGTCGCCTAACCAATTGGTATTAGGCAATAAACCGATTTGTACGAATGCCCCCGCCACTTCCAATAAATGTACGCTATCATCAGTGCGGTCTTTATACTCAAGGCCGGTCATTTTACTGCCATCACCTTTTACTTCTAAGGTTTGCGCATTAACGATAATATCCACATTTTTCATGCTACGTGCTTTTTGCTGTAATACTGAGTCCGCTTTCAGTTCTGGCGCAAACTCCAGTACAGTCACATGGTCAACGACACCCGCTAGGTCAATAGCCGCTTCAATACCTGAGTTACCACCGCCAATCACGGCAACACGCTTGCCTTTAAATAATGGGCCATCGCAGTGTGGGCAGAATGTAACACCTTTCGTCCGGTATTCTTGTTCCCCTGGAACGCCCATATTTCTCCAGCGAGCACCCGTTGAAATAATAATACTGCGTGATTTTAAGATCCCGCCTGATGCTGTTTCGATTTGGTGTAAACCACCTTCTTGCGCAGCAGGGATCAATTTTGTCACTGACTGTCCATCAATAACATCAACATCATAGCTGTCCACATGGTTCTTCAACGCACCTGCAAAAATGGCGCCTTCCGTTTTGATAACTGAAATATAGTTTTCAATATCAACCGTATCCATGACTTGGCCACCAAAACGCTCGCCTATCACACCTGTGCGGATCCCTTTACGTGCAGTATAGATTGCTGCTGAAGCTCCTGCTGGCCCACTACCAATCACGAGGACTTCAAAAGGCTCGCGCTCTGTCAGTGATTTCGCCGCACGCGCATCGGCATTCGTGTCAACTTTGCTCACAATCTCACTGAGTGTCATACGCCCTTGACCAAACTCTTTTCCATTCAGGTAAACCGCAGGAACGCCCATGACATTACGTTCATCAATCTCGTTTTGGAAAAGCGCGCCATCAATGGCGGTATGACTAACATTTGGATTTAAAACTGCCATTAAGTTCAGAGCTTGAACAACATCTGGGCAGTTATGGCAAGATAAAGAGTAATAAGTTTCAAAGTGGAATTCGCCTTCAAGGCCTTTGACTTGCTCTAATAACTCTTGCGCTTCTTTCGATGGATGACCACCGATTTGCAATAATGCTAGCACAAGAGAGGTAAATTCATGTCCCAGAGGTGAACCTGCAAAACGCAAACCACTATCTGTACCTGGGTTAGTAATTAAAAAAGACGGTGTTCTTAGTGCGCTATTGCGCTCTTCACGTACAGTGACTTTATCTGACAGTGATGCAATTTGTTCTAACAGCTGTTTGATTTCATTTGATTTTTGGCTGTCATCTATATTAGCAACTAATTCAACGGGTTTAGTTAAACGTTCTAAGTAGGCTTTCAACTGTGCCTGTAAATTATTGTCGAGCATGTAATCCCCTTTAATTTTTATCATAAAATCGGGTACATATACCCGTCATGATCCAAGTTGCAGGCCTAAACACCTGCAACCTGAATTATTCAGTATTAATCAATTAAGATAGATTAATTAGATTTTGCCGACTAAGTCCAAAGATGGAGACAGCGTTGCATCACCTTCTTTCCATTTAGCTGGGCAAACTTCACCTGGGTGGCTAGCAACATATTGTGCTGCTTTAACTTTACGTAACAGGTCAGCTGCATCACGACCAATACCTTCAGCAGTAATTTCGATTGCCTGAATGATACCTTGTGGGTCAACAACGAAAGTACCGCGGTCTGCTAAACCTTCGTTTTCACGCATGTTTTCAAAGTTACGTGTTAATGCGCCAGTTGGGTCACCGATCATGGCATATTTGATTTTACCGATAGTGTCTGAGCTTGCATGCCATGCTTTATGGGTGAAATGCGTGTCAGTAGAAACAGAGAAAATTTCAACACCTAATTTTTGGAATTCTTCATAATGGTCAGCAATGTCACCCAGTTCAGTTGGGCAAACAAAGGTAAAGTCAGCTGGATAGAAGAAGAAAACACTCCATTTACCTGCAACATCTTTTTCAGAAACTTCGATGAATTGGCCATCTTTAAATGCTTGGTTAGTAAATGGTTTGATTTGAGTATTAATTAATGACATATGATGTTCTCCTGTTTGGTTGCCTATTAAGTTACTGTTTTACAGCAGCTTAATCCAATCATTACCTACTATCGATTTGATAGGCACAACCTAATCATGTTCATATAATTAATAGGCAAAGTATTAGAACGCTTACTGAACAATTCAGCAAGCGTTTTATTTTTAATGGATGTTTTATGTACAGTAGGTTATGCCATGGTGGCAATCGTTTTACGAAAACGAATGAGTGCGAGAGAAAAGAACACAGCACCAATCACAACAAGAACCGCAAATTGAGGCCAAACAATTTGGAAGCCAGCACCGCGATATAAAATCGCTTGAGCAAGGCTAACAAAGTGTGTTGTCGGCATGGTTAACATAATATCTTGAACAAGCTGAGGCATACTTTCTCGCGCAGTCATCCCGCCAGAAAGCATATTTAATGGCAATAGCACTAAGATCATCAACAAACCAAACTGGGGCATGGAGCGTGCAATCGTCCCCATAAAAATACCAATCGACGTTGTCGCAAATAAACTCAAGGCCACCCCACACATAAACAATAAGATAGACCCTTCGATTGGTACTTGTAGCAATGTTTTTACGACCAAAATTAAGGAAACACCGGATGCGATCAGTACCACCAGCCCCATTGACCATATTTTCGACATCATAATTTCAAATGGTGTTAAAGGCATAACCATCAAATGCTCGACTGTACCGTGTTCACGCTCGCGGATCAGCGCCGCCCCCGTTAAAACAATCGATAACATCGTAATATTATTAATGATTGCCATGACAGAACCGAACCATGACTGTGTCAAATTGGGGTTAAAGCGCATGCGTACTTCCAAGTCGACAGGCAAACTCGCATTACTACGGTATTTTGCTAAAAATTCATTCACTTCCCCTAAGGTAATATTTTGAATATAACTATTTCCTAAGAAGGCTTGGCTCATCCTTGTTGCATCAATATTGACTTGAATTTCTGGGTGCCGCCCTGCAAGCACATCACGTTGAAAATTAGGTGGAATATCTAATGCAAACGTATATGAACCACGGTTTAACAAACCATCAATTTGGTCTGGCGTAATATCTACAGGAGATAAGAAATAAGGTGCATAAAAACTATTGATTATTCGGTTTGATAACTGTGATTTATCTTGGTCCGCAATCGCAATAGGCGCATTATGTAAAGATCCAGGCGTCACGGTTGCTGACGAATAAATCGACACGGTAAAAGCAAAAACAATCAAAGCTAACATCGCTTTATCGCGGCCTAAACTGCGTAATTCTTTGACTCCTAGGTTAAAAATATTCTGAATTTTACGGATCATCGCTATGCCTCCTGCTTTTTCAGGAATAGAACACTTAGCCCAATAACCAAAGGTATGGTGATCAGTAATGGGATAAATGATGACTGTAAATCGAATAAATTTAATCCCTTAGAGAAAGTTCCTCGTGTGATAGTCAAAAAATGTGATGTTGGATAGACCATCCCAACCCAGCGGCCAATACCTTCCAATGATGAGACAGGGTCAATCATTCCTGAAAATTGAGTTGCGGGTATCAATGTAATGATAGAAGTACCAAAAATTGCCGCAATTTGGCTTTTCATAAAGCATGAAATTAATAACCCCATGCCTGTTGCAATACTGATATACAAAAATGCAGCCAACGTTAACGTCAGAAAACTGCCTTTAAATTCAACACCAAATATATATACCGATAATATACAAAGTAGCACAAAGTTAAACATACCCAATAGAATATAAGGGAGCTGTTTTCCAAGTAAAAACTCTAATTTGGTGATCGGAGTAACATAAAGATTGATAATCGAACCGAGCTCTTTTTCCCGAACAACACTCAACGCGCTCAGCATGGCTGGGATCATCATTAATAATAATGGAATAACCGCGGGAACAATTGCCGGCAAGCTACGAACATCTGGGTTATAACGATATCGAGTCTCAATGTCGATAGCCGGTATCCCTGCAACGCCAGCCGGTTGGCGCGCAGCCATCGTGCTCAGCCATGCTAAATGCATCGCTTGTACATAACCACGCACAGTTTCAGCGCGGTTTGGCATCGCACCATCAATCCACACACCAATTTTAACGTTACTCCCTCGAGCAACATCTCTTGCAAAGTTAGGTGGGATCTCAATCGCAACGGTAATATTTCCGCTACGCATACCAGCCTCTAAATCATCATAATCTTTGATTGGGGGTTGTTCGATAAAGTAACGTGAACCAGCTAAGTTCAGTGTATATCCTTGACTTAGCCCTGTTTGGTCGCGATCTAGCACTGAAAAGCGTAAATTTTCCACATCCATGCTAATGCCGTAACCCATGATAAACATAAGAATTACCGTTCCTAATAATGCCAGTGTTGAACGTACAGGGTCACGACGTAACTCCATGCCTTCCCGTATGGAATAGCTAAATAGCCGACGCAAACTAAAACGTTTTTTCAATGCTTCAGTCGCTTGTTCTTTTAGTTCAGGGTCAACGTGGAACTCTGGCGCGGTCTCTTGTCCTTGTCCTGCATCCCCCACGGCATCCTGTAAATAGGCGATAAAGGTTTCTTCAAGCGTGCCAAGCCCTCTTTTCTTGGTCAAGTTAACAGGGGTATCACAATCTAAGACTTTACCTGCATGCATGAGTGAAATGCGGTCACAGCGCTCTGCTTCATTCATAAAGTGGGTAGAAATAAAAATAGTGACACCGTCACGTCTTGATAAGTCAACCATTAAATTCCAAAACATATCTCTGGCAACGGGGTCTACACCTGAAGTGGGTTCATCAAGGATTAACATTTCAGGTTCATGAATAACCGCGACAGCTAAAGATAGCCTTTGACGGATCCCCAAAGGCAAGTCGTCTGGCATGACGTCTCGCACATCATCAAGTTCAAAACGCTGGCACATTTCGTCAACTCGCTGAGGGATTTTATCCTCAGATATATGAAAAAGCTTGGCATGAAGCACAAGGTTCTGCTCAACACTCAATTCACTATATAATGAGAATGCTTGTGACATATAACCGACACGCTTGCGTGTTTCAATATCCTTCGGGTCTATTTCTTGGCCAAATAGCCATGCCTGCCCTTCACTGGCTTGTAACAAACCCGTCAACATTTTCATCGTGGTTGACTTGCCACAACCATTGGAGCCTAAGAAACCAAAAATCTCCCCTTTTGGGATCTTAAAATTCACATGGCCAACTGCTACAAAGTTACCGAAACGCATGGTGAGGTCTTGGGCTTCAATGGCAATAATATTGTCTTTCGAGGTATCACGCGGAGGGATCACGACTTTTTTGTGCCCACTGCGTTTTTCTTCAGGTAGTAATTCAATAAATGCAGCTTCAAGGTCATCACATTGCGTTTGGGCTTTTAATTCAGATGCATGGCCTGTAGCGAGCACCTTGCCATCATCCATTGCCACTAGCCAATCAAAGCGCTCCGCCTCTTCCATATACGCAGTTGCGACCAAAACACTCATATTGGTTTGTCGCAAACGAATGCGATCAATCAAATCCCAAAACTGTGCGCGAGATAACGGGTCAACCCCAGTGGTAGGTTCATCTAAAATCAATAAGTCAGGGTCATGAATTAGCGCACAACATAACCCAAGTTTTTGTTTCATACCGCCTGATAATTTGCCAGCCGGACGGTCTTTAAATGGCGCAAGCCCGGTACTTTCAAGCAAATCTTGAATGCGATATTCACGCTCAGCTTTTGATTGGCCAAATAACCGACCAAAAAAATCAACGTTTTCATAAACAGATAACGTATGGTAAAGGTTCTTTCCTAACCCTTGAGGCATGTAAGCGATGCGAGGACAAACTGCTCTACGGTGTTCAATATCATTCATGTCACCATCAAGTACCGTTATTTGGCCTTGTTGAATCACTCTTGCTCCTGCAATCAGGGAGATCAGGCTTGATTTCCCTACGCCATCGGGGCCAATCAACCCAACCATTTTTCTCGCTGGGATGGAAAGCACAATGTCATCCAACGCACAATTATCACCATAATGCTGGCTGACATGCTGTATATCAATAATCACATCATCCATCAGTTTATTGGTCATTGTGGTAATCTCACCTCAAGTTCAGCAGGCCAAGATCCGTTAGGGTCTAAACGCACATATGCTTTTCCAGGTAACCCTGTTTTCACATATTCAAGGTGTTGCTCTAATAATTCTGGAGAAATACGCGCACGTACTCTGAACATTAATTTTAAGCGTTCATTTTGTGTTTCTACGGTTTTCGGTGTGAATTGTGCGACACTTGCTACAAAAGTGGCTTTCGCTGGGATCACGATGTTTGGTGCAGCATCGAGTATAATGTGAACATCACTACCTAAGGCAACTTTACCTGCGTCTTCAGTTGGTAAGAAAAAGGTCATATATACATCACTTAAATCGACCATATTCAAGACCCGTCCACCTGCCCCAAGTACCTCACCGGGCTCAGCTACACGATATTGAATACGCCCATTTCTTGGCGCTTTTAGAATACTGTCATCTAAGTCCGCTATAATACGACGTTCCGTTGCTGTCGCTGCGTCAACACGGTTTTTAGCTTGAACAATACCAGCGCTGGCAGAATCAATCGCTGATGTCGCTGCAGCCACTTGGGCTTTCGACGCTTCCAGGGCTGCGCGAGAACCTTGCATCTGGGCGGTATCGTCATCCACTTGTTGTTGAGAAACGGCGTTTGTTCTTACCAAAGCTCTAGAGCGATTTAGTCGTTTTTGTGCAGCATCTAACTCAGCTTCACGTTGACGAACGACAGCTTGAGCTGCAACTTTTTCGCTTTTACGCTGTGCTAAAGCTGATTCAGCCGTCGTCACTGCACTAATAGCTTGGCGTAATTGAGCCTGTACTTCATGTAGCTGCTCTTGGAGTGCTCGCGTATCCATACGAGCAAGTTCTTGCCCTTCTTTAACAAAATCGCCTTCTTTTACATTAATCGTTTCAATACGCCCTGCCGTCTTAGTGGCAATATCAATTTCTGTTGCTTCTATACGACCATTACTTTGCGCGAACCCAGCAGGTAGCCCACCTGAATTAACATTCCAGTAATAAAGACCACCCGCAACAATAATTAATATTAAAATGATGTAAAAAGATATTTTTTGCTTATTTATTTTCATACCATCCCTTTCCATTAAATGAGAAAACAAGGAACAACAATTATTTTGATTATTAACCTGGTGATTATTAATAAAATGACATAACTGTCTCTATACGAAATAAATACCATTAAAACTAAAAATAATATTATTTATTATAAACTCGGCCAAGTAAGTGTTACCACTATCATTAAATTGGCTATCTATTTAATTTAATGATAGTTTATCAACGTTTGGCTTAAGTTTAGTTGCCTTATGTCACAAAAAAACAGAATAAACTTACAAAAATCAGGATAAGGCATCATTTGTATATATTTAATTCAAAAAATAAAGCCAGCAAATTAACTTACTGGCTTTATTCAGCAATATTTGAACAGTGACTAAATATTAGCTTGCGAATTCGGCAATTATTTTTTCATCCATTCGATAGCGAACCCATTCATCCTGAGGCTCTGCACCAATACTTTTATAAAAATCAATTGCAGGCTGATTCCAATCTAAAACGCTCCATTCCAACCGTTGGCATTTTCGTTCTACGGCTAACACGGCAATATGCTTTAATAATTTTTTTCCTGCTCCCGCGCCACGAAAATCGGGGGAAACATATAAATCTTCTAAATAAATACCATTGTTGCCTAACCATGTTGAATAGCTAGTAAAGAATACGGCATATCCTGCTGGCTTCCCATCCACATAACAGATTAAAGCTTCTGTGCTTGAGTTCGCTCCAAATAGGGAATTTTCTATATCAGCCACCGAGGCTTTAACTTCGTGACGTGCTTTTTCATAATCTGCTAATTCAATGATCATATCTAATATCAAAGCAGCGTCATCACGGGTTGCGGGTTTTATTTCTACATTCATTTGGGGCTCTCTTGTTATTTGAATCATGATTTTAAACGTTACATAACAAGAACCCAATTCGCAGCAATATTATTCATCTCTTTGCGCGTGATATAAGTATTATTGATACCTATATATGCTTTTTCCCATAATAATCGGAGAGCGCATTTTCGGACCTTGTCGGTTAAATAACATATTAGCTATAATTGTCTCATCGATTAACTAGATGAATATTAAGGAGGCTAATTTATGTTGTTGTGTGATCTTATTGAATATTCACACTTCTTTGGTAATCGCCAGAGCTCAGGCTTTCACAGTTTTATACTGCGATAACCCTGCCTGAGCGAAGCCACTAAAGAAAACCTTCCCTCAGCTTACTGGGTTGTCGTTACGGCTATCCCTGGTATTTTTATGCCTAAAATTTGAGTAAGCTATGAGCACTTTATTAACTGTAAAATCATTAAATTACGATACTTCAACCTCTACCTTATTGAATGACATCTCTTTTACTGTTCAACAAGGTGACCGTATTGGTTTAATTGGCCATAACGGAAGTGGCAAAAGTACATTGTTGAAGCTAATAACCCAACAACTCTCCCCCAATAGTGGCAGTATCACTTATTCGAATCATTGTGTAACTGCTTATATTGAACAACACTTACCCGATGATGTTGCCAGTTTGACACTGCTTGATGCACTTGTTCAAAAGTTACCTGAACAAGATAAAGTCACTGAACGTTGGCGAGCTGAGGTTATATTATCAGAATTAGGTTTTACACCTGAGCAATGGGAACAAAAAGCGAATGCAATCAGTGGTGGACAACATACACGTTTGCTTCTGGGCCGTGCTTTAATTGAACAACCCGATTTACTGTTACTCGATGAACCTAGTAATCATTTAGATTTACCCACACTTATTTGGTTAGGTAACTTCTTACAATCATGGAAAGGCAGTTTTGTGCTAGTTTCTCATGACCAATCGTTATTAGATAAAGTCAGTAACTGCACTTGGATCTTACGAGATAAATCACTGCATTTTTATCGGTTACCTTGCAGTGCAGCACGACAAGCATTGAGTGAAAAAGACGTCACCGACGCACGCCGTAACCAAGCAGAGCAAAAAGAAATTGACCGTATTGCATCAAGTGCCAAACGCTTAGCCATTTGGGGGCATGTGTATGACAATGAAGCCTTATCACGCAAAGCTAAGCAAATGGAAAAACAGATTGACCGCCTTAAAGATGCCCAAACAGAGTTAACTGAAGGCTATCAATGGCGGCTTGCCTTAAATGGTAAAGCCATTCCTGCAGATAGAGTTTTGGAATTGGAAGGCGCCGTTGTCTCAACACCGAATGGAAATTCGTTATTTAAAACGGCATTTCATCAAGTGAAAAGTGGTGAGCGTATCGCTATCATGGGGGCCAATGGCTGTGGTAAATCAACACTTCTGCGCCTACTTTGGCAACATTATCAGCAAGACTTACGCTATAGCGCACAGTTGAAGTTTCATCCTGCAATTAGTGTTGGATATTATGACCAACAATTAGAGCAGCTAAATGATAATGATAGTCTATTGGATGCACTACGTCATTTTGCACCTTTAACCGATGAACAACGAAAAATGGCATTGATTGGTGCGGGTTTTACCTACACTCGTCATCAACAAAAAGTCGCTACGCTGAGCGGTGGCGAACGCGCTAGATTATTGTTTATTGGTTTAAGTTTGGCCCAGTACGAGTTGATTTTGTTGGATGAACCAACCAATCACCTTGATCTAGAAGGTAAGGAAGCACTTTGCGAGCAAATTAGCTTATTTTCTGGAGCATTGTTGGTCGTCAGCCATGATAGGTGGCTCATTGAAAATAGTTGCCAACGATTCTGGTTTATCGATGATAATCGGTTAGAGGAATACCTTAATCTTGATGATATCTATCATAAAATTGAACAGCAAACACAACCATTATTAGCGTCTACAATTGGGGGAAATGCCCCTGTTAAATCGATGGTTAAAATTCCCAGTAAGGAAACTACTCATGAAGATGAGTTGTTAGAAACATTGCTTATATTGGAGCAAAAATTACTTGCGGACCAAAAACGCAAACTAAGCCACCAAAAACCACAGTTACAACAACAGTGGAGCAACGAAATAGCCCAAATACACGCTAAATTGGGCTTGTAACCGATACCCCTGGTAACGTTAGTGATCAGGGGATTTTCTTAAGAAGCTGTATATTAATATAGGATGATAGTTACAGTTTACAAAATAATTATATGCACCCTAAAATTTACCTTATTGACGACATAATAGAAATGAGTACCGTTGTTCATCAATAATGAAAATAAATAAAGTTTATTCTTTATGCATTTTATGTGAATAAAGATTTTGTAAACTATCCAAATTGTTATTTTATTTTCTGTTTCTTAGCCCGCTTAAAATATGAAGTTGGGACACTTGGGCATACAACTTCTTTAAACTTAACCTCTTTATTCGTATTTATAGGCGGTTCATTTTCAGATGAAACCGGGGCGTCGGTTTGTGGTATTTTGCTTGTTTCTTTCATATATAAACGCTCTTTTGCTTGTATAATATCATTCGTTTTAGCCATTTTATTTTTCCTCTGCCACTAACACGGCATTGACTTGCTCAATTCGTTCTACTGCTCGGTTAATGATCTCAACGACTCTTGTTGTCTCTTCTTTCGTCAACTGTTGTATCACTATTTGGTGTCTCAACAATGACTTAAATTTGTCTACGGCACATTCAATTTCATTAGCAAATTGATTACCTGCTTTTAATTCCTGTGCATATTTTAATTTTAGTTGAACTTCTGCCAATATTTCAGCTTTGAGTAATAAAAAACAGCGACCTTCGGGGGTAATGACATAACACTTTCGCCCTTTTCCATTATCTTTACCCGCTGAAATAAACCCTAGCTCCTCTAACAACGTTAGAGTCGGATATATCACCCCAGGGCTCGGGCAATAAAAACCCGCTGTCTCTTCTGCAATTTTTTTTATTAGCTCATAACCGTAATTAATTCCCCCTGTCAGTAAATGCAGGATATAAATCCTTAACTGTTTAGGGTTAAACATACGGCTAACACTTTTACCGTTACACAAACACGGGTCTAGTTGTTGTTCACTTGCCATTAAAATTCTCAGTGGTTATTCGTACTAAAACCGATATATCTAATATAATAGTTACTTTTACAGAAAATGCTAGCTTTAGATATATCTGTTTTTGTGCATAACGTGCTAATGATAATCATTCTTATATGGATTATACCGACTAACTGTCGATACAACAGTAAAAATGTGCGGTGAATTGTCTAGCTGAGTAAATTATGCAGTAAATTTAGGAAAGGCTTTTAGGAATTGAGCAAGCCAGCCATCAAGATACGGCTGGCTTGTATACACGTATTTTATTAACCAATATTAGGTAATATATTGAAGACAATCCCTAACTGAACACCAATAACAATAATTCCACAAATAAATACCAATGATAGGCCTAACCCACCACCTAGGACTTGATATTTCCGTTGATTCAATGTTCTTGATTTGAATGCCATTGCGCTAGGTAATAATAAGGCGAGTATTGAAAGTGCAATCGCGGCATACCCTAACGCCATTACAAACCCTTTAGGATAAAATAAAGCAAAAACTAGTGGTGGTCCAAAGGTAAGTAAACCCGTTTGTATGCGCCCTGAAGCATTATCTTGGCGTTTAAATAAATCGGCTAAAAAATCAAATAACCCCAAAGCGACCCCAAGGAAAGAGGTTGCTAATGCCAAACTCATGAACATCTGTGCTATTAACTCTGTTTTTCCTGATTGAGCTACATCCTTAATTGCATCGAGCAACCCGTTAAGCCCTGCGTTTTCAGCCAGAATACCAACAAATGTTGTTGTGCCAATACTCCCTAATGTTGCAATTTGCCATAAAATATAAGCAACTAACGGGATAGCACTACCGATGATAAAGATAACACGAAGTTTTTTGACATCTCCCCCCATGTATTTGACGATACTAGGGACGCTGCCATGAAAACCAAAGGAGGTAAAAAATACGGGAATAGCCGATAAAATGAGGACTTTTTCAGTTGGTGCTGCTAATAAATTCTGTTGCTCAACATGAGGTATCATTAACGCCAATATAATGACTAAGAAAACAATTTTTGCAGCAAATAAAATACGGTTGATGAAATCTACTGATGAAGTCCCAAAACATACAACTCCCCCACCAATGATGGTAAATACAACAATTCCCATCCAATCAGCCATATCAATGGCAAAACTACTTTTTAAATTTGAAGTAATAATTTCCCCTGCGCCACTCACATAAGCCGCTGTCAATGCATACATAAGGAACATCATGCTAAAGCCCGTAATAAATTTACCGCTAGGCCCTAAATACCGTTGAGCAACACTACCGATCCCAGTTTCGTGAGATTCATGTTGATAAACTTCAACCAAAAGCAATGCTGTGTAACACATCAATGCCCACAATACTAATAACATAGCCAAACTAACTAAAAAGCCATTACCAGCGGCAGCGATAGGCATAGCTAACATACCTGCGCCAATCGTAGTACCTGCAACAATAAATACACTACCAAGTGTGCGATTTTTCATATTGAGATCCTAACAAGTAATTAAATTTTAATTTTATAATTGGAATGATTTAACTTATTTTCTTCATTAATGAGATGTTGCAGTTTGTCTTCAAAGATATTTTTTAATTCCATCCAATAGGTTTCAAAATGAGCCCTATCACGCAAGCAATGCGTCATTATCGCTGCCCGTAGCACATAAATTGACCGTACTTTATGCCATTCATTATCAGAAAATTGTGCATCTCGACATAAGCTCAATGGGTTATCGCCATACTCTTCATGTGTTAGTGAGGTTGATGAGGTGAGAAAATCATTAGAATAACTTCGCCCTGCGGCATAAGAACATAATTCATATAACCGTTTATTTAATTGATTTTGTTTTTCTAAAGATGTGTTACCGATTTCACGAAACATAAAATTAATCATGTGAAAGTCCGGTGTAGGCATCGCAATAATTGAAAACTGGCGATCTTCAATAATAAAGGGCTCACATTGATTTATCTTGTCGATCATCCAATTCGCTGTGGTGACCCCTGCCGCAATCACTTTTCCATACCCTAAAATATTTAACGGGACTAAACGATGTGCAGCCCATACCGCTGCTGCAGTTGCCCCTGCTTTTGATCCTTCCATAATAGAAGAGCCAAGTAACACATTCTGCGCTTTTTCTGTTGTACGCTGTTTTTCTTGTACTTCTTCAAATACATATGCGGCATGATAAGAAACTAAATCCACAATCCGCTTATCCTTCATACAGATTGCACCTGCGGCATACGGAATAAACCCCACTTTATGAGGATCAACAGTAATAGAGTCAGCTTGGCTTAATGCTTTAAAGCTTTCATAAACATCGCGCTTTGGCCACACCATATTTTCAGGAAAAATGCCTTCACTATGATAACGTTGGAGTAAATTCTCATACTCCATAAATTGATTTTCTTCATCACGAAACATCGCGCAAGCGTATCCCGCATAAGCGGCATCAATATGCACATAGAAGGAAACCCCAAAACGCTGCTCACATTCACGTCGTAGCTCAATGACTTCTTTTACATTGTCTATCGCGCCAGTTTCTGTAGTTCCAACAACAGCAACTACGGCTAAAATTGGCTCCCCTTGCTCAATCAATGCAAATACAGTTTCCCTCATTTTATGCACATCCGTTCGATAACTTGCATCAACGGGGAGTTGCACAATATTCTGTTGGCCTAAACCAAGAATATCCATCGCTTTCATCCATGAATAGTGTTTAGACTGCGGTACCAATAACTTACCGAGTTTTCCTTGCTTTATTCCAACACCACGGCAGGTCAAATCACGAATTTCTTCGAAAATATGCATTTTCTTTAATTCATCAATTAAATCTAACACCTTAGAAACAGAGAGATTGAGTAACTCTTTTTCGGTTTTGCCCTGCAGTAGATATTTGGATTGTGGATGCTGCATAATCGCCAACGGTAGTGTTTTAATATTTCTAGCTACCCATAATCCTTCGTAGTTAGCTACCGTTCCACCAGATGTAATATGCCCCCATGCATGTTGTACGTCATAACCAAACATGGCACATAAATCTAACCCAGCCTCTATTTCTAAAACGGTTGTCGTTGGTGAAGATTCTTGTGCACAATTATTGGGGTTGTACATCATTGCCATGACATAAGCCAAATTAGAAATCATCAGTGTATCTGCATTCATATGCCCCATATAACGGGGAGAGAACCAGGGGACCGACGTTGTTTTTAATTTTGAAGAGAGTTGATTAAGAATGCCTTCAGTACGATAAAGCGTATCTCGGTACTCGGGAGCATAACGGTCAACAGTAGAGATAAGATCAGGATCTTCAGGATGGTAGCTAGAGCGCCAATGCATATGTTCACTAACTGAATACTCCATCATTTCTTTGAAAAAGACAGCATTTTCAGATTTAGGGCCTAAAAATAATGCATCAACATTTATTTTTGAATTTTTAAAATTATTTATCATTACTACACCTTCAAACTACAATTAACGCGTGCTAATTGCACTTAAGTCACTTAACTTAATATCATTGGAAAGTGCATAACGGGCTATGTTTATATAAGAGATATCAATATATTAATGATATGCATTTAAAAATATCATTTAAACATTATTTATTGATAAACAAACCGTTAATGGCCAACTTATTCATAGGTATAATCGATCTCTATTAAATTATTAACAAACTCCGTCTAATTTCGTTCTGATTTGTGGACAAACACAAAAAATCAAAATTTAGTCAACTGTAAAGAGATTTTTACGCTAAAAAAGCTTGAATATGTGAAAAAATTGTTATATTGAATGCGATTTTTACTATTCAAAAATGACTAAAGCAGAATAGTAAAAATCACAGAAATAACAGTTAATCAATTTTTTAACAAAACAATTTTACCGATAAGGTCTCCAGATTCCATATGCTCATGAGCTTCTTTTACCTGTGATAAACGATACACTTTGTTAATAATAGGTTTCATTTTACCGTTTAGTAACAAATCCCAAACTTGTTCTTTCAGTTCTTGAGCGATCAATGCTTTTTCTTCAATAGTACGAGAGCGCATGGTTGAGCCTGTATGAGTCAATCTCTTTACCATTAAAGGCATCATATTTAACTCTTTAGGGTTACCTTTCATCATCCCAATTTGGATGATCCGCCCAAATTTAGCGGCAACTTGATAATTTTTCGCGACATAATCTCCACCAATAATATCGACAACCATATCAACACCTAGTGAAGAGGTGTAGTTGAGCGTCGCCTCAACAAAATCATCTTTTTTATAGTTAATAATACAATCCGCACCGAGTCGTTTTGCTGCATCCACTTTTTCTTCAGAACCAACGGTTGTTAATACTTTTGCACCAAAGGCTTTCGCTAACATAATCGCCACACTGCCAATACCCGATGTCCCACCATGAATAAGTACCGTTTCATCTTTCTTAAGCTTACCTATTTGAAAAACATTTGCCCAAACAGTAAAAAAGTTTTCAGGTATCGCAGCCCCTTCGATAAAAGAAAGGCTCCCTAATGGTAATGCGATATTTTTATGTACTAAACAATATTCTGCATAACCTCCCCCAGCCACCAGCCCACAAATTTTGTCGCCTATCTGCCATTCATCTACATCATCCGCTTTGGCAACAATCGTTCCTGCGATTTCAAGTCCCATAATCGGTGATGCATCTGCCGGTGGAGGGTAAGACCCCTTACGTTGAAAAATATCAGGACGATTAACTCCAGCGGCTTCCACTTTAACAAGCAAATATCCTGCAGAAACTCTAGGTAGTGGTTTATCAATTAATCGCAGTTTTTCTGGTCCACCAGGTTCTATAATGTCAACAACCGTCATCGAAGTGGGTAAAGACTGTTGAGTAAGTGTCATTATATTCTCCTTTTTGAGGTTAATTTGAAAAATTGATATTCATAAATTTATTTTCGTGTTAAATTAATGCTAATTAGTTTAATGTTTCGTGCTTAATTAGCATAATTTTAAGTATTAATTACAATGGGTCGTACATATCGCTTTTTATCGTTTAAAGACCAAAATTTAACCTATATCAAATTTTATATTTAGTAATGTTCTTTAAATTAGCATGAACATCTAAATTCACTAATCTCTTGCAGTTTCTCTGATTGGCTTTTTTGTTTATTAAGTCGATTCTGTCATACTTTACTACTTACCAGTTGCATTATCTTATGTTAAAATTGACTCATATCAATAATTTTAACTTGATTGAGCCTTAAATATGATCCCAGAAAAAAGAGTTGTTCGTCGCATCCAGTCTGGTGGTTGTGCTATTCATTGCCAGGACTGCAGTATTAGCCAACTTTGCATTCCTTTTACGCTGAATGAACATGAACTGGATCAACTTGATAATATCATCGAGCGCAAAAAACCCATTCAAAAAGGCCAAGCTTTATTTAAAGCTGGTGATGAATTGCGTTCATTGTATGCCATCCGCTCAGGTACAATAAAAAGCTATACAATAACCGAAGAAGGCGATGAGCAAATTACCGGTTTTCACTTAGCCGGAGACCTTGTTGGTTTTGACGCTATCATTCATACACAGCACCCGAGTTTTGCACAAGCCCTTGAAACATCAATGGTTTGTGAAATACCATTTGAGACCTTAGATGATTTGTCAGGCAAAATGCCTAATTTACGTCAGCAAATTATGCGTTTAATGAGCGGTGAAATTAAAGGCGATCAAGAAATGATCCTTTTATTATCCAAGAAAAACGCTGAAGAACGTTTAGCTGCATTTATTCTTAACCTATCTCATCGCTTTGCAGAGCGTGGTTTTTCACCAAGAGAATTTAGATTAACAATGACGCGTGGAGATATCGGTAACTATCTTGGATTAACCGTTGAAACCATTAGCCGCCTTTTAGGCCGTTTCCAGAAAAGTGGCATGCTGAGTGTTAAAGGTAAGTATATCACTATCGAAGATATGACAAAACTGACTGATATTGCAGGTAAAGTTTCAGCTATTACATGTTAATATCCCTAAACGGATCACGTTATCGGTGATCCGTTTTCATTTTTTTTCCCAGATTTCTTGCCTATTTAATCCCAATATCATAGTTTATCTATATGGAAACATCCGTGTATCAAGAGGATTTCAATATGGCAAACTATAAAAACCTGCTAGTTGCAATTGACCCAAATCAGGATGATCAACCTGCATTAAGACGTGCTGTCTACATCGTGCAGCGTAATGGTGGACGGATAAAAGCGTTTTTACCTATTTACGACCTTTCCTATGACATGACAACATTACTTTCGCCTGAAGAACGTAATGCCATGCGCAAAGGTGTAATAAGCCAAAAAGCGGCTTGGATCAAACAACAAGCTCATTTCTATCTTGAAGCGGGCATTGATATTGAAATTAAAGTTATTTGGCATAACAAGCCATATGAAGCCATTATTCAAGAAGTGATAAGTGGTGAACATGACTTATTACTCAAAATGGCACATCAAACAGATAATTTTGAATCTATTATTTTTACCCCACTTGACTGGCACTTACTCCGAAAATGCCCCGCTCCCGTTTGGATGGTAAAAGATAAAGTATGGCCTGACCATGGTTCAGTTGTTGTTGCTGTTAACCTATCGAATGAGGAATCTTATCATGATGACCTCAATATCAAATTGGTTGAAAAAACAAAAGATTTAGCAACACGTATTATTAAAGAGCAGGAAATCCATTTAGTAAGTGCGTATCCTGTTGCCCCTATGAATATTGCCATAGAGTTACCTGATTTCGACCCGAGCCTATATAACAACGCACTACGCGGCCAACATTTAATTGCCATGAAAGAGTTACGGCAAAAGTTTAGTATTGATGAAAAGTACACCCATGTCCGAGAGGGCCTACCTGAGAAAATTATTCCTGATATGTGTGAAGAGTTACATGCGGGGGTTGTCGTACTCGGTATTTTAGGCCGTACAGGCATTTCAGCCGCCTTTTTAGGGAATACTGCGGAACATGTCATCGATAAACTAAAATGTGATTTATTAGCAATTAAACCTGACGGTTTTGTCTGCCCTATCACTCCTGCTGATGATGATTAACTAGTGACTTAAAAATCAAGAATGGGTTACTGATATTAACCAGTAACCCATTCTTATTTATATCATTTTGACATGAATTAGTGATTCATTAAATTACAATGCACGTAAGATCGCATCAACGCTATCTTTCGCATCACCAAACAACATCTGTGTATTCTCTTTGAAGAATAACGGGTTTTGCACCCCTGCATAGCCTGTATTCATTGAACGTTTAAATACAATGACATTGCTTGCTTTCCAAACTTCAAGAACTGGCATCCCCGCTATTGGGCTGTTTGGATCTTCTTGAGCTGCTGGGTTAACCGTATCGTTAGCACCAATGACAAGAACGGTATCGGTATCAGAGAAATCATCGTTAATTTCATCCATTTCCAATACGACATCGTAAGGCACTTTAGCTTCTGCGAGTAATACGTTCATATGCCCTGGCAAACGACCAGCGACAGGGTGAATACCAAAACGCACTTTGACGCCACGTTCACGTAATTTAGTCGTGATATCTGCAACAGGGTATTGTGCTTGTGCCACTGCCATACCATAGCCTGGAGTGATAATCACTGATGTTGAATTTCTCAACATTTCAGCGACTTCTTCTGCAGTGCTTTCACGGTATTCGCCCATTTCTTCTTCTGTGCCTGTTGAAGAGCCATCTGTACCGAAGCCTCCTGCAATAACACTGATGAATGAACGGTTCATCGCCTTACACATAATATAAGACAGAATCGCACCTGAAGAACCGACCAATGCCCCTGTAACGATCAGCAAGTCATTACTTAACATGAAACCTGCCGCTGCAGCAGCCCAACCTGAATACGAGTTCAGCATTGAAACAACCACTGGCATGTCCGCTCCACCAATTGATGCCACTAAATGCCAGCCAAAAGCTAAAGCTATCGCGGTCATGACTAGCATCAAGAAGACTTGTAAGCCGACACTTTCTGTTTTAACGAAAATGACTAACAGAATAAATGAAACAACTAACGCTGCTAAATTCAGTTTATGGCGATTAGGTAACATCATCGGTTTTGATGACATTTTCCCTGATAATTTACCATAAGCGACTACTGAACCGGTGAAGGTCACCGCACCAATGAAAATACCTAAGAAAACTTCAGTTAAATGAATGTTTTCCATCACAACATCAGCGTGCCCTTCACTTGCAATAAAGCTGTTAAAACCAACCAGAACTGCAGCTAAACCGACAAAGCTATGTAAAATAGCCACCAGCTCAGGCATTTCTGTCATTTCAACTTTTTTCGCTAAGCGAATACCAATGACAGCACCAATGACCATCGCAACGATCATCCAGCCCACATTTGCACTGTGAGGACCTAAAATGGTGGCTATCAATGCAATAGCCATCCCGATGATGCCGTAAGTATTCCCTCGTTGAGAGCTTTCATGACGTGATAGCCCCGCAAGGCTGAAAATAAACAGGATAGCAGCAACTATGTAAGCTGCTGTCACAATTCCACTCGACAACATAAGTTACCCCTTATCCTTTACGAAACATTTTTAACATGCGTTGAGTTACAGTAAACCCACCGAAAATATTGATACTCGCGATCAATATGGCGATAAAGGATAAGAAGCTTACCCAGCCACCGCTTCCAATCTGAAGCAAGGCGCCCACGACGATGATCCCTGAAATAGCATTAGTGACTGACATTAGCGGTGTATGCAATGCATGAGTCACATTCCACACCACGTAATAACCAACCACACAAGCTAATGCAAATACAGTAAAGTGCGATAAAAACTCTTTTGGCGCTGAATTAGCGAACCAACCAAACAAGATGATAGCTAATGCCATCAAGCCATATTTTACCGTTGGTGACATCTTTTTCTCAGGTGCTTTAACTTTTTCCACCGCTTGCGGTTTCGCCTGCGGCTGAGCAGATACCTGAATTGGGGGCGCTGGCCACGTGATTTCACCTTGTTTAATCACCGTTACACCGCGAATAACCAAATCGTCGAAATCAATATTAATTTCGCCATCTTTTTCTTTACACAGTAGTTTCATCAAGTTAACAAGGTTGGTGCCGTATAACTGGGATGATTGTGTTGGCAAACGGCTTGGCAAATCTGTGTAACCAATAATTTTCACACCATTGTCGGTCACGACTAATTTGTCAGCTTGGGTTAATTCGCAGTTACCACCCGTTTGAGCCGCTAAGTCGACAACCACACTTCCCGGCTTCATTGATTCAACCATTTCCTTGGTAATCAATTTAGGCGCTGGTTTGCCTGGAATAAGTGCCGTGGTCACTATAATGTCGACTTCTTTCGCCTGTGCAGCGAACAGTTCCATCTCCGCTTTTATAAATGCTTCTGACATCACTTTGGCGTAACCATCGCCACTGCCAGCCTCTTCTTTGAAATCTAGCTCAAGGAATTCAGCACCCATACTCTGAACTTGCTCTTTTACCTCAGGGCGAGTGTCAAAGGCACGTACAATGGCACCCAAGCTACCCGCAGCACCAATTGCAGCAAGGCCAGCAACCCCAGCACCAATGATCATGACTTTCGCTGGTGGCACCTTACCTGCCGCGGTGATTTGCCCCGTAAAGAAACGGCCAAATTCATGAGCAGCTTCAACAATTGCACGGTAACCTGCAATATTTGCCATTGAGCTAAGCGCATCAAGTGACTGAGCACGTGAAATACGTGGTACTGCATCCATCGCCATCACGTTAATATTTCTAGCCTTTAAAGCTTCCATTAGCTCAGCATTCTGTGCTGGCCAAATGAAACTCACCAATGTTGCCCCTTCTTTTAACAAAGGAATTTCATCATCCAGAGGTGCGTTGACTTTAAAAACAATATCCGCAGCAAATGCAGTATCACGATCAACGATTTCGGCACCCACTTGCTCATATGCTACATCATCAAAACTAGCTAAATGACCCGCATTTTGCTCTACACACACAGAAAAACCCAATTTAAGTAGTTGAGTCACTGTTGATGGCGTAGCTGCAACACGCGCTTCATTGGCAAGTCGTTCTCTTGGTATACCAATACGCATAATGTTCCCTTTTTAATGCCTGAAGTAATGTTGTTAATAGGGTGTTTGCTAAAATAATGACCATCATCACAGAGAAAAGTCTTATTTTGTGCATAAACAGATTTTTAATGTTCTAATAACCTACTGAAAATAAGCGTCTTGATCCATAATTGATCTCGATTCTTAGACAGTAAATGGAATTCGCAGTGAAAATCTTAGTTTTAGGTCAATAAAATACTGGATACTTTAAAAAATCTGGTAAATTTAACTAGTCAATAATTATTTATTTCTCATAAAAATAAAATCATGAGACAACAGGTTCTGTTACGTGTAATAATCACGTACATGTGATACAACTAAGATTCAGCATGTTTATAATAAATTGCGCAAGGCGGAAGGATTTTGTATGAAGCTGAAAACTACGGTCATCGCAGCCGCGGTGCTGTCATTAACTAGTATAACTGCTACTCAGGCGGCTGTTGAATTGACGCCAAAACAGGCTACTGAATTAAAACCTTATGAGCGTATAACAGTTACCGGGCGCTTTAATGCTATTTATGAAGCATCTGATGCAGTTTCCCGTAGGGCTGATAAAATGGGGGCGTATGCCTTTTACATTCAAAGCCTTGATGATGTAGGTGATAGTGGCAACATGCGTGTTGTTGCAGACGTCTACGCAAAAGATGCACCAGAAGTTGATTCACCGAAGCGTCGTGTATTCGGTGGTGTTGAGGAAATGTCAAAAGCGGATGCAACCGAATATGAACCTTTTGATACTGTTACGGTAAGTGGTTTTTACCCTTCTCAACCAGACCTGTATGAGGCTATTGCAAAAAAAGCCCTTGAGAAAAATGCAGCTTCGTTCTATGTGGTTCGTAATATCGCAATGAATGATGGTGGAAACACATTAGCGACAGCTTATATCTATAAGAAAGATGCGCCGAAGCGACAAGTACTGAATGAAGACGCAGTGGTTCCTGCTGATTCAGACGCTGGCCGTGCTCTATTAGCTGAAGGTGGTGAAGCTGCTAAAAAAGTTCGCATTCCTGGTGTTGCATCTTCTGAAGAACCAACAACCGCAGTCGGACGCTTCTTTGAAACCTCTAGCAGTCAACCGGGTCGTACTAGTGTGACCCTGCCAAGTGGTTATGTTATCGAAGAAGTCAACAAAACAGCCGCGGCTCAAATGGTTCCATTTGACTCTATAACATTCTCTGGATATTACACCAATACGCCTGAAGTACGTTACCAAATAGCAAAACGTGCGGAAGCAAAAGGGGCTAAATATTTCCATATTACAAGAGAATGGCAATCTAATGGTGGAAGTGTCACCATCAGTGCTGACTTGTTTAAATAGTTCAATATTCTGTGATACTAAAACCAGCCTTCTCGGCTGGTTTTTTTGTTTTTATTCACTTCGTTTCCGTTAAATCACATCTCACACACTATCCACCTTCATTCTTTTAAGAAAGTGCATAAAACACCTTAAAAAATGCATACATTACCATTGCATATCTCTCATTTCGTTCGTAGAATCCACACACTGAAAACATGCAGTCATTCTGTCTACTTTTTTTATGGCTTCTAGTTAAACTAATTATTGTAATGGCATTTTAACGTCATTTTAACTTTTGATTTCTGAACGTTCAGGATTTACTTTGAAAAATACTTTGAGTCTTACCGCTCTAACGGCGCTAGTTCTTAGCTCGATGGTTGGTGCCGGTGTTTTTAGTCTCCCTCAAAATATGGCTGAAGTGGCTAGCCCTCTCGCATTAATAATCGGCTGGTCAATTACTGGTGTGGGCATCCTTTTTTTAGCATTTGCCTTATTGTTGCTTTCTCGTATACGACCTGACCTTGATGGTGGGATATTTACTTACGCCAAAGTCGGCTTTGGGGAATTAATTGGTTTTTGCTCTGCGTGGGGTTATTGGCTATGTGCGGTAGTTGCCAATGTGTCTTATCTTGTTATCGTATTCGCAGCAATCAGTTTTTTTACTGATACCCCTGATAACATCATTTTTGGTGATGGGAACACATGGCAAGCCCTAATCGGAGAATCAATACTTCTCTGGTTTGTTCACTATTTAGTGCTTCGTGGAGTACAAACAGCCGCTGGAATTAATAAACTCGCTACAATGGCAAAATTAGTTCCCCTTGGCTTATTTATTGTATTAGCTTTTTTGGCATTTAGACTTGATATTTTCAATGCAGATTTCAGTGGTATCGAATTTGGCGTTCCTGTTTGGGAGCAAGTCAAAGATACTATGTTGATTACCCTGTGGGTATTTATTGGTATTGAAGGGGCTGTTGTCGTTTCAGCTAGAGCTAAAAACCGCCGTGATGTTGGCTTAGCAACAATTTTTGCTGTCAGTTCCGCCTTAATTATCTATATACTCGTTACCTTACTTTCTCTTGGTATCATGCCTAGAGCTGAACTTGCAGAAATAAAAAATCCATCCATGGCTCCTCTCATGATAGATTTAATTGGTTCGAGTGGTGATATTATTATTGCAGCTGGCCTCATTATCTCTGTTTGTGGAGCTTATCTAAGTTGGACCATTATGGCCGCTGAAGTGCCTTATATCGCCGCGCAGTATCAATCATTTCCTAAAATATTCAACAAACTAAATAAAAATGATGCGCCATCCTCTTCTTTATGGCTCACTAATGGTGCTGTGCAACTCTCTTTGGTTCTTATTTGGCTTAGTGGAAGTAATTACAATACATTACTTACTATAGCTTCCGAAATGATTTTAGTCCCCTATTTCCTTGTCGGTGCATTTTTAGTCAAAGTGGCTTTTGAGCGTCATAATAAAGCATTATTTGTGGTTGGGGCTATTGCTAGCCTTTATGGTCTATGGCTGATTTATGCTTCAGGGTTAATTAATTTACTATTATCCGTTGTTTTGTATGCCCCTGGTATTTTGGTATTTTTCTATGCTCGTCAGCAACAAACCAACCAAGTACCATTAAAGATGATTGAAAAAATCATGGCATATGCTATTGCTATCGCTGCTATTCCAGCACTCTATTATTTAGTTGTTTAGCTTTGTACCAAAGGGCTTAATTTTGATGAGTAAATTTAAGCCCTATTTACTGTAATTTCCTATTTTCCACACACTCAAAACCTCAAGATCTCAATACTTCAATACTTCAATAATCTTCTAGTATTAATCCCCTATTACCATTTCACTTCCCTTATACTAGTGAAAATTACTGTTGTACGATCTCAGATGCTTATATTTTTACAATCTATTTGTATGTTGTAACTAAAAAGCCTAAACTGACTAAAAAAGGAAAAGCGCTTCACATAAATAATATGTGAAGCGTCAACGAGTAAAATAATCATTCTTACAGTTGTTGAGACAAGTGCTCCATCGTCTGTATGATCCGCTTATCCGATATTGGGTACGGAGTTCCCAATTGTTGGGCAAACAAGCTGACACGCAGTTCTTCAATCATCCAACGAATTTCTTGCACTTCTGGCATATTTCGCTGAACTGGAGATAATTTAGCTAACCATTGTTGCCACATATTCTGAACATGCTCTACCTTACTCAGTTGTGCACGATCTCGGCTAGGATCAATAGCCAGTTTTTCTAATCGCCGCTCTACCCCATTTAAATAACGAAGGATATCAGGCAAGCGTTTCCAACCATGAGTGGTCACAAAGCCTTTAAACACGAGATTCGACATTTGTGTTTTTATATCCGATAATGCTATTGCCATCGAAAAATCGACCCGCCCTTTTAGACGTTTATTGATAGCAAACACCGCTGTTAATATTTGTTCAACTTGCTTAGCAATATTAACAACCACATCATTTAATTCTGCTCGTGCAAACTCTTTCAATTTTTCAAACTGCACTTCATTCCAAACTGCACCACCAAAATTAGCAATTAATTGGTCAACACCACAAGCAATACAGTCATCAATTAACTCTAACACCTTGCCATAAGGGTTAAAATACAAACCTAATTTTGATTTGTTTGGTAGTTTTTCATGCAAATATTTAATTGGCGATGGAATATTTAACAGCAACAATCGACGCACGCCGGCCCACATTGCTTGCTGTTGTTCCAGCTCTGTTTCAAATACCTTGATACCTACGCTATTTCTCTCATCAACTAATGCAGGATAAGCTTTAACGGAATATCCGCCTCTTTTTTGTTCATAACGTTGAGGTAATTCGCCAAAACTCCAAATATGTAACCCGTGTTGCTCAATACCGTCATCCACAACTTCAGATAACGTTTCTTGCACTTTTTCTTTTAAGCTATTTTTTAGCTCATCAAGATTTTGCCCTTCAGCAACGGTTTTATTTTTGTCGCCTACAACACGATACGTCATTTTTAAATGGGCTGGAAGCTGCGCTAGTTGCCATGATCCGCGTTCAACAGTAACCCCCGTCATACGGCGTAATTCACGTTCAAGTTTATCCAGTACACTGCCTTCAGGCTCTGGCACTCGCTCTAAAAATGCAGAAGCATAATTAGGTGCAGGGACAAAATTTCGTCTAATTGGTTTAGGTAATGATTTAATTAAAGCAACGATTAGCTCATGACGCAGCCCAGGAACTTGCCAATCAAAGCCAATATTCTGAACCTGATTTAATACAGCAAGAGGTATATGTACCGTCACACCATCAGCATCAGTTCCAGGTTCAAATTGGTAACTCAACCGAAATTTTAAATCCCCTTGATGCCAATAGTTAGGATAATCAAGTGCCGAAACATTACTGGCGTCCTCCTTAATCAGCATGCTCTTTTCAAAGCTTAACAAGTCAGATTGTTGCTTAGATGCCGTTTTCCACCAATTATCAAAATGACGGGAGGAAATCACATCATTCGGGATCCGTTGGTCATAAAATGCAAATAATGTTTCATCATCAACTAAAATGTCACGCCGACGTGATTTATGCTCCAAATCTTCAACTTCAGATAATAACTTCAGATTTTCTTTAAAGAATGCGTGACGAGTAGCCCAATCCCCTTCAACTAATGCATGACGAATAAACAATTCACGGCACAGTAATGGGTCAACATTCCCATAATTAACCTGCCTTGATGCAACAATAGGTAGCCCATATAGCGTCACTTTTTCTGATGCCATTACCGCACCTTCAGATTTTGACCAATGAGGTTCACTATAACTATGTTTAGTTAAATGTTCAGCTAAGGGTTCAACCCACTCAACATCGATGGATGCGGCAATTCTTCCCCATAATTTCGATGTCTCAACAAGTTCCGCTACCATTGCCCATTTGGGTGGTTTTTTAAATAGACCCGACCCTGGAAAAATAGTAAAACGTGCATTCCTAGCCCCAGTGAACTCGTGTTTATCCGCGTCTTTTTGGCCAATATGTGAAAGCAAACCAGCCAATAGCGAAACGTGAATACTCCGAAAATCAGCCTCAGAGCTATTAATGGCAAAACCTTGTTCTTTCACCACTTGCCTCAATTGGGTATACAAATCTTGCCATTCTCGAATACGTAAGTAATTTAGAAAATCTTGGCGACACATTTTTCTAAATTGGGCGTTAGAAAGCTGCGTTTGTTGTTCTTTTAAATAATCCCAAAGGTTTAAAAAGGCTAAGAAGTCTGATTGTTTATCATGGAAACGCCGATGTTTTTCATCAGCAGCTTGCTGTTTTTCTAACGGTCTCTCTCTCGGGTCTTGAATTGATAATGCAGAAACAATCACCATTGTTTCACGTACTGCACCATGTTTACGAGCTTCAATCACCATCCGAGCGAGCCTTGGGTCAACAGGAAGCTGGGCTAGTTGCCTACCTGTATCCGTTAATTGATAGCCTTTATCCGCCTGTTTGTGGGACTTAATTGCACCTAGCTCTTCCAGTAATTTCACACCATCTTGGATGTTACGTTTATCTGGAGCCTCCACAAATGGAAATGCAGAGATATCACCAAGACCAATAGAAGTCATTTGTAATATAACTGATGCCAAATTCGTCCGTAAAATTTCAGGATCCGTGAATTCTGGACGTGATAGAAAGTCATCTTCTGAGTATAAACGAATACAAATTCCATCAGAAACACGGCCACAGCGCCCTTTACGTTGGTTAGCTGAAGCCTGAGAGATAGCTTCAACAGGAAGGCGTTGCACTTTTGTTCGGTAACTATAACGACTAATTCGCGCATAACCGGTATCAATGACATATTTGATACCCGGTACAGTTAATGATGTTTCTGCTACGTTTGTTGCAAGAATGATCCGCCGCCCCCCATGAGGATGGAAGATGCGATTTTGCTCACTATTAGAGAGCCTTGCGAAAAGAGGTAAAATTTCAGTGTGACGTAAAGAAAGTTTTGATAACGCATCAGCAGTATCACGGATCTCCCGCTCACCACTCATAAAAATCAATATATCGCCATTACCTTCAACCGACAGTTCATTTACCGCATCTATGATCCCATCAATTTGGTCACGGTCACTATCGTTTTGCTCTCCAATAATAGGGCGATAACGAACTTCAACGGGATAAGTTCGCCCAGATACTTCAACAATCGGAGCGTGACTAAAGTGCTTCGAAAAACGCTCAGGGTCAATGGTTGCCGATGTAATAATCACTTTTAAATCAGGACGTCTCGGTAATAATTGACGTAAGTAACCTAAAATAAAGTCGATATTAAGGCTTCTTTCGTGAGCCTCATCGATAATAATAGTGTCATATTGCAACAGCAATTTGTCATTTTGTAATTCTGCAAGCAAGATACCATCAGTCATCAATTTGACTTGAGTCGTTTCACTCACTTGGTCACTAAAACGGACTTTATAACCAACATTTGAACCTAATTCACATTCAAGCTCTTGAGCAAGACGTGTTGCGACTGAGCGTGCAGCTAACCGTCTTGGTTGTGTATGCCCAATAAACCCTAGAACCCCTCTGCCAAGTTCAAGGCAGATTTTTGGGATCTGCGTTGTTTTACCTGACCCAGTTTCACCTGCAATAATAACAACTTGATGCTTTTTAATGGCATCTAAAATAACGTCTTTTTTCTGGCTAACCGGTAAATTATCTGGATACACAATTTTAGGTGAGTTTAATCGTTTAAGTTCAACTCTTTGTTTGGCTTTCTCAATATCTATTTTAATAGCGTCAAGTACCGCAGAGCGCGATTTTTCGTTCTGGATCTTTGCAATACCTTGCACTCTTTTTTTCAGTAACCATTGGTCACGTAATGAAGTTTGTCCAATATCAGCGGTTAATGCTGTCAGTATGGATTTCACCTGTTAAATCCTTATCTTTAATAAATTTCAATGCACGCTAGCCAATCCACTTCGCAATTTGTGAGGGCTAAATTTTGTTTTTATTTTTAATTGTTGTTATCACATGAAAATACCATCAATTTTTTTGAAGAAGGCTATCTAATTTTTTTCCTATCAATCAGTTACACCTCACGTATCATTACCAATAAAATTTCACCTAAACATAGAGGAACACATGAGTAAAGTATTACTATTGAAATCAAGTATTCTGGCTGACTATTCACAAAGCAATAAAATGGCAGATTACTTTATTCAACAATGGCAGGAAAAACACTCAGCAGATACAGTAACTGTACGAGATTTAGTCAAAGAACCAATTCCAGCGATTGACGGTGAAATTTTAGCAGCTTTTGGCCCAAGTGACACGAAAACAGAACAACAACAAGCACATTTGGACCTGTCAAATACGTTAATTGAGGAAATTAAAGCTCACGATATAATTGTTATTGCAGCCCCAATGTATAACTTTACGATTTCTTCCCACTTAAAACATTACTTCGACTTTATCGCTCGCTCAGGCCACACGTTTAAATATACAGAACAAGGTTCTGTCGGCTTATTAAAAGACAAACGCGCCTATATATTAACGAGCCGAGGCGGTATCTACAAAGACACACCAACAGACACCATGGTGCCTTATTTAACACTATTTCTAAATTTCATTGGTATTACCGACGTTGAGTTTATTTTTGCTGAAGGCACGTCGTTAGGCCAAGAGTCAGTCGAACGAGCGCATCAACAAGCACAAAGCCATATCAATACGATTATCGCTTAAGATCTAGACTTTCTAAGTAATATATTATTAAGACCCAAAACTACCATTGTTATATTTTGCGCACTTTCTGAGTGCGCTTTTTATTTCTTTTGTAGCCATTGACCATTAATTCCACGTACAAATTCCCCAGAGTTCGCCCTTTCTACGAGCTTCTGTCCTGCTATCCTTGCAACGTCATTAGTTTTTAGGTTATTTTTTGCAGCAATTTCGCTATATCTTTTTTCCCGTTCTTGGTTTATTTGCGCTGCTAGCTTGGTGGCCTCCTGATTATTTGTATTAATTGGAGCTAAATACCCTGACAATGTTTCCCCCAATAGGCCTGTTTCTTTGGCTTCATCCACTGTAATTGCTACAGCCTGAAAAGTAGTCAATAATGAACATAGCGCTAGTACTTTGATAATTCGACTCATTTGGGATTTACCTCTCCGAACAAATCACTATTTTCTTTTAATAATTCTTCTACTTGCCTATCCGCTTTTATTTGGATTTCATGTTCAATTTTTACGTTCATATTAATATTGATGGGCTTATCCGGTGTTGCGACCTCAACTCGTAAGCAAGCTGATAACAATAACGCAATCGATATAGCTGTAGTAAATTTTAATATTTTCACGTTCATTCTTATGCTCATTATAAATTTTTTTCCAACCACTCTTCTAAAGAGCTACCAAATCGTAAACTACGCCATAATTGAAAGATATTTTCTTCATGTTGATAATGCAAATGAACTTCACGTTTTTTCTTTTCTTGCGTGTTATACCCTTCAAGGATTGTTTTCATATTTAACAACCCTAAGTTTGTAACATTAACGTCTGTACGGCTGCGTTTTATTTCCAAATATTGTAGCCACCCCATAGCGGAACCCGCAGATATATTATCCTCTCGGATGGAATCAACAAATTGAGTATCTAACCGTAACGTTAATGGCCCACTATTTTCTAACCACCCATCTTTAACTATCCACTCTGGATTATTTAAATAAAAAGGTAACTCACCATTAACTTTACCTGAAACAGCAAATTGTGACACTTTTAATATGGTAAATAACTGACTAAGTTCAATCTGTTTTAATTTTATCGAGGAGGCATGGGTTTGTGGCCAGCGCAGTAAATCCATCGATACCTCACCCCCTAAGGTTTTAAAGCCCACATTAGTCAGTTTTAACGGCATATTTTCCGTTGGTGGATATGAGCCAGAAAGATCGGCTTTAATATCCGTCAATTCAAATAAATTATTGAGCTGTTTAATACGTAACTCAACGGGCGCCTTCCCCCCTAAAGTCCAAGTACTTTGTTTTAAACGCCATGGTAAAACAAAGTCTAATCCTGATAACTCACCATCTTTTAACCAAAGGCTAGTATTTTCTACACGCCAGTGTCCTCCTGCAATAAAACCATCTTCTGGTGTTATTGAGAATGCAGCTTGAGAAAATAATTTTCCTTGTTTTAATTCAATTCCAAGATCAGCAGGAATTAATGTTTGAAAAGCCGTGACTGACTGTTCAGGCCAACGCGCTTCCCCTCTTAATCTTTCACCGTCCCAGCGCCCAAATATGACGATTGGCCCGACATCTTTAGTGCTTAAATCACCTTTAAGTTGAAATTCAGCGGGAGATTTTCCACTAAGATCCGCATCTAATGTAATTTTTGGTAGATAACTTTCAGTACCAAATTGCATTCGTTCACTGGTAAGCTGTAATTGTCCATTAAAATTGGCTTTATTCTGATCTCGTTGCCAAACTAATGGCTTACTTAGTTGTAAACGCGGAGCCCTCATCGATAAGAGCCCATATTGTATTTGGTCAAACCCTGTATTTAAGCTATTTAATGTGATTAAAGTGTCCTGCCAACTCCCATTACCCTTAATATCCCAATTAGCCGATAATGACGGTAAGTTGGCATTTCCCCAATAATTCCAAAACCATTTTCCTTTATCCAAGTTGAATTTATCAGCTTTACCATCCAAATGAATATCAAAATCCCCCCAATATTGCTCTTTAATTTTTAGAATAGCTTGCAAACGCCCTGAAATGCCATCTTCACCTAACGATGTCCCCGCGAGTGGTAATCTAACTTCGTTAAGAACCAGTGTTTCAGAGAGACGGCCATAAGCTCTTAATAATGAACTGGATAAAAAAGAAACTTTTGGCGTGGCTAACTGGCCTGAAACCTTGGCTGGTAAATTAATATCCAGCACCATATCATCATATTTAACTTGGCCATGTAACCTAAAGTTAATATCAGCATCGAGTAAATTTATCTGGGTAGATGGCACCGCTAAGACAATATTGGCTTTCCCTTTCTTTGCTTGTGTGAGCATATTAATACGCCCAGAAAATACCATTTCACTTAATGTATTATTCCAGTTATCAACTTGAAGGCTGATACCGCCTTGTAAAGGAATATCTGCTTCTTTCCATTGCCACTTCCCTTGCGCTATTTGTATTCTAGAAGGCGATAGTAACCATGGTAAATAAAGCAATTCTTCCTTTGTGTCTGTATCCATGACACTAAGGACGCCTTGGTCATTCAACCAACTGAATTTAGCTTGTAAGAATTTTTCTGGGTTGATTAACTTAAAATAAGCATTCAGCTCGCCTTTTTCTGGAAGCTGATTTGCCATTAAGGGGAGTTGCACATCACCAAATAATTCTATTGTTTGCTTTTGTTCTGGTAGAAATGCTAAAAAATTTTGAATGACTAATTGGTGTTCCCTGTTTATTAAAGATGACAACCTTAAATTGTCGCCGCTAAAATCAAATTCTAGAGGGGTAACCTGATTTTTACGTAACCAGATACTGCCTTGGTAATCACTCCATGGCTGTATATTGGCATTATTTATGACTAATGAAAAAACAGGAATATTATCAATAATATCTGCAATATTAATCGGATCATTATCTGTTTCATTCGTTGGCTCAAGAGCACTCAAACATTCAGTTTTAACATCAAGGGCATCCACAATAGCATGCAAGGGAAAGATTGAAAGCCTTGTGCTATTCAACTGAACTAATGTGCAATCATTTGCTGTTATACTGATATTTGCTATACCCAATTGGCCATGACTGATTCTTGGTTCTGAAAACGACAGTTTAAATGGCTTAGGAAGATAGTATGATGCAACAACAGGAGCCCAATGGGATATCGTTATCCATAAAAGTATTAAGAGAGCAATGCTTCCACCCAAAAAGCAGAGTAATATTCTGAATGCTCTTTTCATTAACTGCATTACTACGTCCCTTGTTTGAATTGTTCTGTAGCGCAAATGATAAATTTCAACAAAATCGTCTCACTAAACGCGATACTAGCAAAGATAAACCACATTCAATCGTAAACAGATACCTATTTTCTTAATTTATAGGTGATTTACAAACTTAATTGTCTTATTCTGAGTTTATATTTTGTAGGTACACCTTTTTACCTACTCTTTTCTAATTGGTTCCTAAAAATTGGAGTCTTTATGATGAAAATTGTTTCTTATAGTACCAAACAGTATGACCGCAAGCACATGGAACAAGTTAATCAAAATTCTGGATTTAATTTTAGTATTGAATATTTTGATTTTCCATTGACGGTTCAGACAGCGAAAAATGCTGTTGGTGCCGACGCTATCTGTATTTTCGTTAACGACGAAGCTAATCGTGCTGTTTTAGAAGAACTTGCCGCACTCAATATTCGAATTTTAGCTTTACGTTGTGCTGGCTTTAACAATGTTGATTTACAAGCAGCTAAAGAATTAGGTATCCAAGTTGTTCGAGTCCCTGCTTATTCTCCTGAAGCCGTTGCAGAACACGCAGTTGGGATGATGCTATGCCTTAATCGCCGGATCCACCGGGCGTACCAGCGCACGCGAGATGCAAATTTCTCTCTCGAGGGATTAACAGGTTTTAATATGCATAACCGCACCGCTGGCATTATCGGTACCGGGAAAATTGGCCAAGCGACACTACATATTTTAAAGGGCTTTGGAATGCGTTTACTCGCACATGACCCATACCCAAACCAAGCTGTTTTAGATTTGGGTGCTGAATATGTTGACTTAGATACTCTATATGAACAATCAGATATTATTTCTCTTCATTGCCCATTAACACCTGAAAATCATCACCTACTCGATGAAAATGCATTCAAGAAGATGAAAAATGGGGTCATGATCATCAATACAAGTCGAGGTGCGTTAGTCGATTCTGTTGCCGCCATTAATGCACTAAAATCACAAAAAATTGGCGCATTAGGTATGGATGTATATGAAAATGAACGTGATTTATTCTTCGAAGATAAATCTAATGACGTAATACAAGATGATGTTTTTCGTCGACTTTCTTCTTGTCATAATGTGTTATTTACTGGGCATCAGGCGTTTTTAACAGAAGAAGCATTAACAAGTATCAGTCAAACTACGCTAAATAATATCCGTCAAATTAGTTGTGGGGAAACTTGCCCTAATATTGTTAACGCATAGTTGGATCTGGGATTATGAAACGCCTAATTCCACTTACTATTTTGGGTTTATTGCTAGCAGCATGCCAAACTCATCAAGTCAATGCGCGTAATGATGACCAAGCACTTGAAAATAAATTGATGCACCACCGTTTTATTTTAACTGAAGTAAATGGTAAGACGATTAACAGTAAACAGACCGCCCCTTTCCTTGCTTTTGGCGAAAAAATGTTTGTTTCTGCATCAATGTGTAATGATTTCAACGGATTTGGCAATATCAAAAACGCAAAAATTACCGTAAAAAATTTAAGTAGGACTGAACTCGAATGCGTTGATGAAGATTTATCCAAATGGGATTCAATGATAAATCGAGCACTGTCTGAAGGTGCGATAATTTCATTGAAAAACAACAAACTAGTGTTAACTCAAGGCCATTACAAGTTAGTATATACACTACGTGACTACGTCAATTAACGAATATAACCCGCCTCTTTTAGAGGCGGTAAACGTTTGCCAAAAAACACTAAACTGGCAGCTAGATAGACTATTTAGCCTTATCAAATAACAAATTAATATTCGAAGATTTTGCAATTCGTTCCATATAGTTGCGAATGTTTGTGCTAAATGCTAAGTGCTCAACTATGCTCAAACTACGTAAAGTTGGAAAAATAATAAAATCATTAATATCAATGACCTCCCCCCGTGTTTCTAGCCACGCATCTAATAACGACAGTTGGGGCTCTAATTCAACTAGCAGCGTATGCGTTTCTTTTTTAAGCTCGTTTAAATCACCATAAGATTTTGATGTTCTAGCGATATATGCAGCTCTGGCTTCTGCTGTACTAATTTCAGGGAAATCAGTTTGTGTAAAACGTGGTGTCACAAGCTTATATACCACAACAGAAACCGCTTTAGACCAAGCCTCTATTTCAGGGGTTATGTTTCCTCCTGCATATTTAGGTTCATTAATGCTATCTACATAATGCACAATATCTAAGCTTTCAGGTAAATAACTCCCATCATCTTTTGTAGAATAGGCAACATTTTCCGACCAATCATTTTTGTCGGTGTTTCGATGTCATCATCGAATAACACAATTTGCTCTACCGCTAACTTTTTTAAACCAAAAATCATTCTTGCTCTGACACAAAATGGGCAGTGATCATAAATATATAATTTCATTGTTAACCTCGCTAGTTTGGTATTAAAAGCCCAATAGGTTTTATACAGTATACTTCAGTGCCCATATTTATGCTTTATCACGCTTATGAAATTTTGTTTATCACTAAGTAATATAAGTATATTAGAGTGCACAAAATCCCAATCATAAAATATATAACGTGGCACAATATACTCAACAATGACAACATCTGAGAAAAATATGTCGCTAAACTCTATCGCAATTATCCTTTTTGATAATTTTGAAACCCTTGATGTCATGGGGCCTGTTGAAGTATTTGGTAGCTTAAAAGATTGCCAAATTGTATTTATCTCACCTTCAGGAGAGCCCATGCGCAGTTCTCAGGGAGTTACACTTAATACCTTACCTATTCAGACCCCTTGCTATCAATGTATTTTGATACCTGGAGGGCAAGGTACTCGCTCATTATCGAAAAATGATCAGTATATTCAGTGGCTAAAAAAACAAGCCGAGTTTGCAGAGACTGTCATTTCCGTTTGTACTGGCTCCGCACTTCTTGCTCAAACGTCTCTTTTAAATGGCTTTAAAGCTACGACAAATAAGCTATCTTATCAGTGGGTAACTTCTCTTAATAACCAAGTGTTATGGCAACCGAAAGCTAGATGGGTTCATGATAATAAGTTTTATACTTCATCAGGCATTAGTGCAGGTATTGATATGTCATTACAGATTATTTGCGATTTTTATGACCAAAGTATTGCAAGTAATATCGCACTTAAAATGGAATACATATGGAATCAAAATGCTAAACATGATCCATTCTCTAAGTAATCATTTAAGATGATTTAAGATTGTATTTAATATCAATTAAATTGGTATATGATTAATATTATTGATCTGTACCTTTATTTTTAAAAAACGATTATTTAGATTAAATCAGCCAAAACAAAAAATTAACATTTTAAAACGATCCATTAACTTTACCACTATAACACCAGTGTTATAATAGAAATTATAACTAGCTGATTTTAAATCAAAAATTTAACAAAATTGAGAGGCGGAAATAAGATATTAAAAATTAAATTTAAAGACCTCACCGTGGGGAATAATAAATATAGATATTTTTACTTATGTAATTATAATAACCACATCATAAATAATGTTATTATACTGCAAATGAACAAGTTATAAATAGAGATTCTCATCATAATTATGTTCATAAAAACTTTTAAATTCATTTGTTTTTTAATATACTATCGAGCGTAATTTAAATTAAGTGCATTGAATAATAATCTTTCCTATAAATTGAGGATGTCATATGGACATTCATACTATAATTGGTATTAAAATAAAAAACCGGAGAAAAGAACTCGGTCTATCAGGCGCTAATTTAGCTGAGAAATTAAATTTAAGCCAACAACAAATATCACGTTATGAAAATGGTATTAACAAAATTCCAATTAATCATTTAGTTGATATCGCTGAAGCATTAAATTGCCCGATTGAATGGTTTTTTCAAGGTTATACAAGCGGACTAAAAATTGAAAAAAATGATGAATTTGAACAATCAAATAAAGAGCGACAGTATACTGCAGAAAGCATAATCGTTGATTTAAAATGATTTTCCTATAATAATTACGTATTATCATTTTGAATGACAGAATAAAGGTTGAGTCTAAATATGAAATCAACCTTTATTATTGAATAAGATATTTTTAATAATTAATCATATGTAATATCAAAGCGCATTTGAGCATAAACCTCTCCCGGTGTAGTTCTATCTTCATATTGAAAATAACGAGCAGTAAGTTCTATATCGATATCTTTAGTATCATTATTATTTAATGATGCTACATGATATGGGCGGCCAAAATTGATTGGGCTTTTATCTTTTCGCTGTATAACTTGAACACCAATTCCTTTTGCTGGGCTATATGTGCTTTGGTTTGCTAAAACACCATTGACTTGAGTACCCGTTGCTTTAATTCCGCTAAAAGTCACATCAATATTAGTTTTTCCTGTAAAACTAGTACCACCACTACATTTCAATTTTATTGTAAAATCTTTTTCACCTGCAGGTTGGTCTCGCGCTGTTAATTGAACTCGTTTTATAGGGTCTAACATTACATTTTGATTTTCACCACTTGTCACTTGGCAGGATGGCGAAACGATAGTAATAGCATTTGCATCTAAATAACTAACTAAGATTGGACTGTTATTAGGTTTATATCCATAAGTAGTATAGATACCACTTGCGAGTGTTCCGGTTCCTGTATATTTAGCCGTTTTTATTATACTTAACGTAAAAGTAGAATCATTTAATGACATTGGGGTAGTATAATATCCCACATCTATAGGAAAAGTACTTGGGTAAGTCATAGAATGCTGCCGACCCGATGAGCGGTGGAATTTTAAACCAATACCTTCAACATTCGTTTGATACACTTTTCCACCAATATCACGTAGGTCAGGCATCACGACTTCAGCCTCAATATTCACCTTTCCACGGCACCAGAGGTAAGTTTGATTGGTATTCATTGTATAATCTTGCGTTTTAATTACACTACCAACCGGGAGGTTAGGATCAACAACTATTTTTCCTAGCCTCATATCTACTCTATATGCAGGCTGGTTCGTTCTTTCGCAACTATTCCTATTGATACGTTCTGTCCACCAATTGTTTGCAGATACTCCATTTGCGGTAAATAGTAACCCTACCCCAATATACCAAAACCATTGATTTTTTATTGACATAGAACTTCCTTACTATTTCCTGCAGCTAATGAGAATGTACATTGACCTTTATCCCACGTAATAATGGCATTAGTTGCAATTTCACTGCTAATGAACACCATACCACCTTGCCCAACAATACCGATTGACTCACCTTTTTGGTCTGTCACATTAGCGCCAAATGGTAGAGGTTTGTTATTAGGCCTTTTAACGTTATAAATCACATTTTTTTCAATCTTAGTACCAAATTTAACCTTAACAACACTACCTTCATAAGGAACTATTTGTGATGACATATTTTCAAAAATAATATCTTCGGAACTGCCTTTCGGGTCAATTTCGATTTTATTAGTGCGATAAGCCCTTACATAAGGCGCAATAGCGTAACCATGACTATCAATTGTCGTCCCCATCGCCCCTACCACTGATGCACCTTCTGCGCCTTTCGCCTCAATCAATGCAATTGTGGTTGCATTATTCGGCGTTAGCGTTATTCCACCAGAGTGCAAAACTAATGACCCATTTGCGCCTACACCATATTGGCGATAACCTTCACCTTGGCTGTAATTCGCATTTGTATTGGCTGACGATGTACGGTAACTAGTATTAAGACCGATATTTTTCGCACCACCATTTGCAACTGAAGTATTGATACCGTATGTCCAATTGTTATCACGGTCAAACGTACCACTGGTTCCTATTTGGCTACTTCCGAACTTTTCATTATTAAATGTAGTATTTGACGTTAAGGTAGATACCTGATTCTCTCCCCAATAAAGAGGAATACTCAAGTTCACACCGATCCTGTCATCTTTTTTATCATGACTATTTTGTGTATACACCCTCATAAATGACAAACCATATGAAAGGCGATTGATGCTATTGTTGTAACTTAGTTGATATTGTTTTTCTGTTCCTGACTTATCCCAATAACTTGAAATACGCCCCATGAAATAAATTCCACCATAACCTTCAGGTAAATTTTGGTTAATAGTGTAACTGAAACCATTCTTTTCACGCCCTAATGTATCGACAACGCCACGTTTATCGTTATCAATGGCATAAAGTGCATTATTAATATTGTAATAATCTTTCGTAGAATATCGATATGCTGCTAACACAAGGTTTGTGTCTGTTTCAGTGAATAACTTATTAAATGTAAAACGATAACTTTGCCCATAATCTGTACGATGATTAAATACAATACGAGATTGCGTTACATCAATTGCAACCGCACCAATCCCAGTATTAATACCGCTTCCTAACAAATAAGCTTGGTAATCATCAAAAGCAGTGACCCCACCATAAAGAGTAAATGTATTATTAATCCCATGCTGAAGAGTCGCTTGCATAACAAAAGGACGATTTCTTAAATTTTCAGAATCAGATTTACCACCCGCTATTTGGTAACGCGTAAACCCTGGACGTAATAATTGTGCTAACGAAGAATATGGCACACTAAAATTAGTCTCACTACCATCAGCCTCTTTTACTGTAACATTCAAATCATTACCATAGCCGGATGGATAAACATCATTCAAACTAAATGGCCCAGGAGACACGGTTGTTTGATAAATAATATTGCCATTTTGCCGAATCGTCACTAAGGCATTACTTTGAGCGATCCCTCGAATTTCGGGCGCATAAGTTGTCATCCCATCTGGATACATATTGTCATCAGTTGTTAGCTTTACACCTCTCAAGCCAAAACTATCAAATAGGTTACCATCCGTATAAAACTGCCCAACCGTCGCTTTTGATTTTAATGCAGCAATGGGTCGCTGAAGATAGGTTTGATTACTGTTCCAGTCCGACCCCGCAGAGCGCTGCCAACTCAAATTTCCTATATGTTTCAGTAGCCAACCATCATAGCTCAAGCCAGCATTAACGCCTAAATAAGCGCTAGAGCTGTCTGAGCCTTGGTTTCCACTGATATGGCTATCATAGTAATTAGCCATATAACCAATATTTAACGCAGGAATTCCTGTTTCCCAAAATTGGGGAGAGACATAACCACGAGAAATTTTTTGTTCATATATTTGCGGTACAGAAATATCTAAACGAAGTGTCGACGTATGAAATATATCTTTAACTTCTTTGTCACTGTTCCACTCATCCAATGGCAGGCAAGTGTCACTATTTTTATCAATTGATGAATTAAATTTTTCAGTATCAATACCTAAGTTTGAAAGTAACTCTGGGGTGTAACAAACCCCTAATTGTTTATTTTTTTGTTCTTCAAAATTAAGTTCGTAACGCCCTTTCCAATCATTATTCGTGTATACATCAACTGAATACTTTCCTGGGCTAATCCCTGTGGCATTAAAGCGATCTAAGTCAACATTGTCTTTACTTCCCATGATAAAGCCACTGTTGAATTCATAGGTTTCTTCTTCCGCTGATGCATAGAATATGGGAACAATCCATGACGTAATAAAGCAGACTACAGAGAGTGTATTGCTATATTTATTGTTTAACTCTCGCTGTTTCATTATATATTCCTATTTTGCAGTTAGAGTCACCGCAACATCTGAACCATAGTCATTAATATTGTTAACAACAACCTTACTACCTGACTTAATTGCCTGCTTTAATTCAACTAATGTCTGATTTTTGGGTTCTATCAAAACAGTCTTATCTGTGAGGCCTACTTTCCCATCGGTGGATATTTTTGTAACCGTAATATAAAAAGGTGTTGGATTTTCAATAACAATATTCTTACCATTTGTTTTGATAACTAACTGTTCAGGTGCTAATTCTCGGCTACCTAGCCCAACAGGTCGGTAAAAGAACTTAAAACGAGAGCGAATTGCTAGTTGTAAAACATTCTGCATTTCTCCATCTTTGCCTTTTACGGTAGGCGGAATATCGAGAATATTGAGCCACCATAAGCTTTCCCTATCTTGAGGAATTTGCCCTTTATCCATCAACTTTATGCGTAAATTTTGACCACCCTTTGCTTCTACTCGAGAAACAGGAGGGGTAATTTGAAATGGGGTTTTTATCGTATCAGGTGTTTCTGATGCATTACCTGTATCAAGCCAAGCTTGAGCAACCGCTGGACGTTCTGCCGTATTTGAAAGTTGTACTGTGATCTCTTTCTCATCTCCAGGGTAAATAAACCTCGTACCATTAACAATTATATTGTTAGCAAACGAATTAATACTGAAGATAAAACAACATGCTAATACGATAGCTTTCATTTAAACCTCAAAACATAAAAGCGGCAGTGTTCTACCGCTTATTGCAATAATATCGATTAGTGTTTCACTACAACGTTAATAACACTAATTTAAAACAACCAACCTATTCTTATTGGTAAGTGATTTCGTAAGTTGCGTAGCTTTTTACTTCACCCGCAGTAACTTCTGTTGGCTTGTCAGTGATGTAACCTACGTAATATTGGAAACGCGAACCATCAGTAATTTTGCTTGTTAGCATGGATGGCTGTTGTTCACCGGCCGCAGCACCTGGAACGATGAATTTCTTCGCATCATCAGCAGATAGAACGAATTGAATGTTTTTTGCACCATTAATATCAGTATTTGCTAAATAACCTGATTTTTCACTACCACTTAATAAATTACCGCCAGTCCACACTACACCGATCGTCTTAGCATCTGCTGAAGTTGCTGAACAGTTAGTCACATCAATTGCAAATGTTTTTGGTTTTAATAATGTACCTTTACCACCTGCTTGAACTTCTTCTAATGAAATTGGTGCTAAGTACTGAGAGATCCCCTCATAATTTCCCCAAAACGTAACCATGTGTGAATAGATTTTGAGTAAGCAGGGTTGCAGCCATGAGTAAGTCTTCCCTTGTTATTGTGTAGCCAGAATGCCGCAAAACTTCCATGCCTAAGCGAACTGTTGAGAGTACGTTTCGATTTCTGACTGTGTTAGCCTGGAAGTGCTTGTCCCAACCTTGTTTCTGAGCATGAACGCCCGCAAGCCAACATGTTAGTTGAAGCATCAGGGCGATTAGCAGCATGATATCAAAACGCTCTGAGCTGCTCGTTCGGCTATGGCGTAACCCTAGTCCGTAGGCATGACTTTTCAAGTCTCGGAAGGTTTCTTCAATCTGCATTCGCTTCGAATAGATATTAACAAGTTGTTTGGGTGTTCGAATTTCAACAGGTAAGTTAGTTGCTAGAATCCATGGCTCCTTTGCCGACGCTGAGTAGATTTTAGGTGACGGGTGGTGACAATGAGTCCGTGTCGAGCGCTGATTTTTTCGGCCTTTAGAGCGAGATTTATACAATAGAATTTGGCATGAGATTGGATTGCTTTTAGTCAGCCTCTTATAGCCTAAAGTCTTTGAGTGACTAGATGACATATCATGTAAGTTGCTGATAGGTTTCCAGTTTTCCGCTCCTAGGTCTGCATATTGTACTTTTCCTCTTACTCGACTTAACCAGTACCAACCCAGCTTCTCAACGGATTTATACCATGGCACTTTAAAGCCAGCATCACTGACAATGAGCGGTATGGTGTTACTCGGTAGAATGCTCGCAA